>JANNFQ010000522.1:0-7630 GCA_031380045.1 Acidimicrobiaceae bacterium | reverse complement strand
ATCACCGTGTCTGACATTGCCGGCGTGACCGTAGAGATCGGCGCCGTCGAGTACTCCAATGACGACGGCGAGCAGGAAGCCGGCGTCCGGATCAAGTTCACCATGGGCGACCAGACCCGCTGGCTGTCGATCAAGGCCGAGGTAGAGACCGATGACGACGACGGCGATTCTCATGCCAAGGTGCGTGTGTCGCTGTCGAAGATCAGGAACGCACCGCTGGTGGGCGCGGCCGCAGTTGGCCCGCAACACTGGAGCGGCGTGTTGTGCAGTGGCGCCCCGGTCACCATCGACTACGTCGTGTCGGCCGAAGGCGTGATCTCGGACGTGGTCATCTCGCCGGCGCCCACCGAGCAGCGCATCGAAGCCGATCGCATCGAAGTGCGATTCGCCGACGGCGAGCGCATCCGCATCAGGGTCAGCGACCACGATGGCGAGTTGGTCGTGCGCTCGGATGACAAGATCCGTTGCCGTGACGCAGCCGATCCCACCGTCAACGTGCCGGTCGTGACCAGTGGCGACGACGAGGGCGACGACGAGGGCGACCACGAAGGCCGCGAGGATGGCGACAAGGGTGACGACGAGGGCGACCACGACAAGGGTGGCCGCCACGGTGACGACGACGACGATGAGACATCCACCAGCGTCAACACCACCCCCGAGACCACCGTCACCACGGTCGCCGCGAATGGGTGACCGCTGGGACGCCCGCCGGCGTCTCGTCGCAGCCACCGCGGCCCTCCTGGCCGTATCGACTGCAGGGTGCAGCAGCGATGGTGGTGACGGCCAGGCCGTCACCACCATCGGCGCCGCCGCAGTGCAACAGGTCGTTACCACGGTGGCCGGCACCACCACGACGCCCGCGCCGGCAACCACCGTTGCACCGGCCGTGGCCGCAGTGACCGTGCCGATCGACGCCGCCGCTCTGCTGCAGCAGTCGATTGCGGCGATCGCCGGCGGGTACCACTTCCGCACCGGCGTGACCATCGACAGTGCCGAAGTCTTGGTCGCCGAAGGCGACCGCGTGGGCGACGGGACCCGCCTGACCATCTGGGCCAACGGCACCAGCGTGGCCTACGCGATCACACCCGCCGGCAGCTGGGTCTTCCCAGAAGGCGGCGAGTGGGAAGCACTCGACACCCCACCCGCGACCACCGACCCCCTGGGCGCGCTGACCACCCCGCTGGCAGTCACCGGCACCAGCCCTGACGGCGTCGCGGCCTCGATCGTCGCCACCGTGGCGGCCTCGGCGCTGGGCGTTCCCGGCGCCGGCAACGCCGACCTGCAGGTGCAGCTGGTCGGCACCACGCTGTCGGAAGTGAGCTACCTCACGACGGTCGACGGGCGCCCGGCAACAGTGCGCTCGATCCTCAGCCCCGTCGTCGACACCACCCCCGTAGCCGCCCCCATCTGACCGTTCGGGCCTGCGGCCCAGTCCGGTTGGTGTCCGGCTCTCGGCCCGGTTCGGGCCTGGGGCCCTGTCCGGGTCGGCCTGGTTCGGTTCGGCCTGGTTCGTTTCGGCCTGGTTCGATTCCGGTCCGCCAACACGCCACCCACAACGTCCTGACGGACCAGAACCCGAGCACAGCCCCCAACCCGGCCAGCCAGCCCCACCTCCTCCACATTCCCGTCCGCCAACACGTCACTCACAACGTCCTGACGGACCAGAACCCGAGCACGGCCCCAACCGGCCAGCCAGCCCGCCAGCCCGGGCGGCCGGCCTGGCCACCCGCCCGCCAGATTCCAGAGAAATGTGTCGGCTGAATTCCGAATCGCCCGATTCGATGTCGCTCATTGAAGGCATGCATGACATCGTCGAATTGTTCGCCCAACAAGAAGGGCTGGCCTCGACCACGCAGCTCTACAAGCTGAAGGTCGGCAAAGGGCTGATCCGGCAGCGCATCGCGACCGGCGAGTGGGAACGCATCGATCAGCGCGTGATCGGCGTTGCCTCGACCCCCGTCACGTGGCGCCGACAGGTCTGGGCCGCCCTGCTCTCGGCCGGCGATACCGCCGCAGTGTCGGGCGCAACCGCAGCCAGGTTGCACGGCTTCGACGGCTTCGACAGGAACGACCAGCTGCACATCACCACCTTCAGGCGTCGTCATCACACTGCGCTCAGCGGTGTCACCATTCACCGGTCCGGCGCGTTGACCGCCGATCAGTGCGTCGATGTGGATGGCCTGCGATGCGTCAGCAAACCGATCGCCCTGCTTCAGATCGCCGCGTCGCACGGGCGTGATGCCGCCGCCAAGGCGTTGGACGGCATGTTGCGCGACGGGAGCAGCACCATTTGGATCGAGCGAGTGGTCTCGCAGTGGCGACGCCGCGGAGTCGTCGGGCCGGCAACGGTGCTGGAGCTCATCAACGAACGAGTCGACTCACGGCTGCCGCGCAGCTGGTTCCAACGACTTGCGAAGTCTGTGCTGAGCACACGCCATCTCGACCTGGTCGACGAGCACCCCGTCCGTCTGCCGGACGGCACGCTGCTCGCCGAGCTCGACCTGGCGATCCCGAACCTGCAGATCGGCGTCGAATGCCAGAGCTGGCAGTGGCATTCGACGCCTGGCGCTCGAGCGCGGGACGCGCAGCGCAAACGCCGCCTGCGTTTGGTGGGCTGGGAGCTGGTCGAAGTGTGGTGGACCGACCTGGAGCGAATCGACGAGATCGTGGAGGAACTCACCGTTCTCATCGACCGCCAGACACAGCTCCTTCCGAGCTTCCCGTCCGCCAACGCGTTGTAGGCAACGTCCTGACGGACCAGAACCCGGGCACACGACCGCACCTCACGTTCCGGTCCGCAATCGCGCTGTCGACGACGTCCTGACGGACCGAAACGAAGCACGAGGGTCGGATGGCCGGCGAATGCAGACGGCGGCTCACATCAGCGGACAGCAGCCAGGTTCGCGGTCGTCGAATCGAACACGCGCGGGGCTCGGTGCTCGGGCACACTTCTCCGATTCTCTAGCCTTGATCAACCATGCGTGCGGACCGGCGCTCACAATCGATGTTGCGGCGCTTCTGGCGCGCGCTCGTTCGTGGGCGATGGACGGTCGCCACCTGTCTGGTCGCCCCCATCGTGCCGGCCATCGCATTGACGTTGGCCGACGATCAGCAGTACCGGGCCGAGGCCGAGATGGTCATCCGCCAACTGCCCAGCGACGTGGCGGCCGATGCCGTGCCGATCGACCCCGAACGGCGCGTGCTGAACGAGATCGCGGTGCTTGAAGGCCAGGACGTCGCCGACCGCGTACGAGCCGATCTGGGGATCACCGGTGCACTGCCGGAGGTGACCGGCAGCACCGACGGATCGGTCGATGTGATCGTCGTGCGCGTCGATGGCCCCACCGCCCAACTGGCGGCCACACTGGCCAACGCCTACGTGGCGGCGTACACCGAAGTAGAAGCCGAACGGTTATCGCAGAGCTTGCAGGCCGCCATCACCCAGCACCAGCTGAAACTGGACGGGTTGCACGCGCAGATCGAGGGGCTGCCCGCCGACGACCCGTTGATGGGCGATCTGATCGAAAGCGAGTCCATCGCTGCGGGCGCGCTGGAACTGATGACCACCGATCTGGCCGTGGCCGCAGCGCCGGTCGAGGTCACCCGGCCTGCGACGCCGCCCGACCATGCCATCGACGCATCGTTGTGGCGCCCGGCATTGCTGTCGTTGGGCGTCGGCGTGGTGCTGAGCGCCGTGGGTGTGGCGTTGTTGCACCGCCCCAGCGACGACGTGCTGACAGCAGCAGACCTCGGCGCATTGCGGAGCACCGAACCGGTGCTGGCCGTGGTGCCCAGCGAACGCACGTCGCACGAGCGCCCGATCGTGGTGCGCCAACCGCTTGGTCGCGCCGAAGAGGCGTACGACCGGCTGCGGTTGGCGATGCAACGGATCATGGACGACCGCGGCGCGAGGGTGGTGCTGTTCTGCTCGCCCAACGAGGGCGAGGGCTCGACCACCACTGCCGCCAACCTGGCCGTGGTGATGGCGCGCGCCGGCACCCGGGTGGCCCTGGTCGATCTGGATCTGCGCGACCCGCGGCTGCACACCATGTTCGGCTTGCAACGCGCCCCGGGCGTGACCGATTCGTTGATCGAGCTGACCGTCGATGATTCGCGCGAGATGCATCGCATCAGCGCGCTGGACCGGCTGGCGCGCATGGATCACACCGACGGGTACCTGATGGACGTGGACGATGACGACGACGGTGTCGGCGACTTCGGGCAGCGCGTCGCCGGGACCGTGCTGGCTGCTGACGACGGCGACCACCATCTGGTCGAGTACGACGACAGCGGCGAGATCGATCGGCGGCCCGATCCTGCCGTCGATCGGGGGGTCGGTGCGTTCGAGGGCGGGCGTCGATTCGACGACCTGACCTTCGATGCATTGGACACCATGCCGCTGTCGATCCCCGTGTCGTACTTCGAGAGCGCGCTGGCCGTGATCACGGCGGGCACGCCCCCGCACAGCGCGCTCGAGGTGCTCAGCCGGCGGCGGATGGGTGACCTGTTCGACGAGTTGCGACGAACGTACGACATCGTCATTCTGGATGCGCCAGCAGTGCTGACCGCCGGCGACGCCGCCACGATCGCGCGTCATGTGGATGGGGTGGTACTGGTCGTTCGATCGGGTTCCAGCTCGTTGCCCGCAGTGCGACAAGCGCTGGGCACGGTGGAACGAGCAGGCGCGCGGATCTTCGGCGTGGTGCTGGCCGGTTCCTCGACTTGACCGCGGATCGTCAAGATCGGACGTCGTCCGCGGCCTGCTCGCCACGCTGTGCAGCTCATTCACACTGAGCGGTCGGAAGAGTCGATCGCGTGGCATCCGATCACCCACAGAGGTCCACTGAGCTGCGGATTTGTACGGAAAGTCACAACCATGTAATCCCGCTGAGTGGTAGCTTCAGACAAGATCTTGATCGGAGTCGAGTCAAATGCGGAGACTTGCGTGGGCGATCACAGGCGTGCTCTGTGTGATCGTCGGAAGCGTTCCGGTGGCAGCGGCGGCGGCCACCAGCCAATTGCGGGCCGGTGGGCAGCCACCCCTCAGCGTGCGCACACCAATGGTGGAGGACGACACTGCCATCATCGCCAGCGCCAGTGGTCTGTGTCCCGGGCAAGGCGCGCAGTTCTCGCTCACCGGGCACGGCACCGTCATCGCACCCAACGTGTCGGTCAGGGCAAACGGCACGGCGCGGTTCACTTTCTCGGCGGCCCGCACCAGTCCCGGCGACTACATCGTGTGGGTCAAGCAACGGCCGTCGGGCCTCGACACCTGTCACCTGACGGGCGTCACCGTCGTGCGCGTCGTCGTCGACTGCAGCACCGAACCGAATGCCGTGATCGTGCAGCCCTCGGCGTTGAAGCGCAGCGGCCTGCTGGGCGCCAGTCCCGGCGCCCAGTCGCCCAATGTCCAGTCGTCCGGTGGGTTGTCGCTCGATGCCCTGTCGATCGGTGGGCTCACCGCGTTCCGGGCGCCCACCCCGCCTCCGCCCGCAGACCTCGCCGGCATCATCGACCAGATCATCGACCTGCTGACGCCCATCGTGCCCCCCGACCCTGTCGTGCCCCCCGACACCACCACCACGATCGCGCCGACCACGACCACCGAGGCGCCGACGACCACCACCGAGGCGCCGACCACGACCACCGAGGCGCCGACCACCACCACACCTCCGCCGGTCGACACGCTGCCACCCGTCCCGCCCGCTTTCCCGAGCGGTGCGGTTGTGTGCGACCCCGGCCCCGAGGCACCGCCGGTGCCTACCACGACCACAGCCACCACGGTGCCCGGCACGCCGCAGACCACATCCGACCCCACCCCGGCAGCCGGAGCCGGGGCTGGTGTCGGGGCTGCAGCTGACGGTGTCGGCGGCCCCGCAGGCAGTGGCTCCAGTGATGTCAGCGTCGACCAGGCTGGTCCCGTGGTGACCGATGCCAACGGCGACCCTGTCGATACGAACCAGCCCCGCACGACCGACTCGGCTGGCCGGCCGATCGGCACCAAGAGCACCAATGGGGCCCCGATCACATCGGTGCTCAGCGAAAGCGAGCCCGACGACGACAAGGTCGACCTGGCCGTGACCAGCTACTCGCAGGGACCGTCGGTCGTGAAGGCACGCGGCTTCTGCAGCACCTCGCTGGTCACGTTCACCCTCGACGGCCAAACGGTTGGAGCCATCTTGGCTGCGCCCGATGGAACCGCTGCGTTCAGCGTGCCGGCGTCGTCGCTGCCTCCCGAGCCCGGCGTCTACCAGCTGGTGGCCACGTCCACCGGCAACGACGACTCCGCATGTGACGTCACCGAGACAGCCGAATACGTGGTTGCTGCGGTCGGCAGTGGCGGCCCGGTGCCCGACGGCAACGGCAACGGCGGTGGCCCCGGGGCCAGTGCAACCGCCAAGGCCAAGGCCACCATCAGCGACCTGGTGGCGTCGGGGCAACTCAGCCCCAACCTGGTCGACGACTCGGGCATGCTGCTGACCGGCTCCAACCCCGACCGCATCGTGCGTTTCGGCGCAGCGGCCATGCTGATCGGCCTGGCGATGGTGGTCGTGCTGGCCCTCCGCCGTCGCCGCGGCGACTACGCCTGACTCTGGCGCCGGTCGAGCGGCCCAGGCCTGCGGGCCTGCGGCCTTGACTGATTCAGCCCACGTCACGACCACGAACGTTCGTGGTCAGCGCGTGGCTTGAATCGAGTCCCGGAGAATGCCGAGGCGGCGATGCTCACCGCCCGCGGTCGGGTGCTCGCTCGCACGAAATCGGGCGGAAATCGACTGGCTCGAAGGGGTCGTTGGCCGGGCACTGAGGGTGGCGCCGACGACGCTGCGTGCATGACCCCGCAGGTCGTCTGAACGGCGTTTTCCGAATCGCAGAAGTCACTGTCTCTCATTGATGGAAACGAGCCGTCAAGACTGCGGCAAGTTCTGAACACAGCGTGAGACCCAGGCGTATTCTCCCTGCATAGCGGTGCTGCGGGGCACCAGAAAGCCGGCAACAACATGGCAAACACGATCTCGGCAACGACAAGGGTCGATGGCCGACCATCCACAATTCGACTGCTCGCCGCATGGCGGGCAACCAAGCCGTTGCGGCGTCGTCAGGCACTGGTGGCGGCGCTGGTCACCATCGGCGTGGCGGCACTGGCCACCACGGCTGTGCCGACGGCATCGGCCATCGTGATCGGCATCGTCGGGCTGTTCGCCGGCGCCATCGCCATCGTCGATCTGCACGAGCACCGCATCCCCAACCGGCTGCTGTCGCTGAGTGTGGTCGCAGTGGTGGTCGGCGCATCGATCGGCGCCGCGTTCACCAGCGGCCGCATCATCGGCGAAGTCATCGTCGGTTTGATCGTGGCCGCCTTCCCACTGCTGGCCATTCGCTACGGCCACGGGCTGGCGATGGGCGACGTGAAGATGGCCGGAGTCCTGGGCGCCGCCGGCGGCCTGATCCACCCAGTCGTCGGTTTGATCACCGTGTTCCTGGCGGCGCTGTCCAGCGGGGTGTTTGCGCTGGTCCACAACCGCAACCGCCTGGCCCTGGGCCCGTGGCTGTGGGCGGGCTTCGGCACCGCATGCACCATCGGCATCGTCTTCATCCGCGTCACCGGACGCTGAGCACCACACATCATGGC
>JANNFQ010000013.1:0-4067 GCA_031380045.1 Acidimicrobiaceae bacterium | reverse complement strand
CGGGTTCGCGGTGGCCAGCACGTGGAAGGGAGCCTCGAGCGGAAAGGTCTGGCCCTCCACAGTGATCTGACGTTCCTGCATCGCTTCCAGCAACGCGGCCTGCGTCTTCGGCGGGGTGCGGTTGATCTCGTCGGCAAGCAGCAAACCGGTGAACAGTGGGCCCGGACGAAACACGAATTCACCACTGCGTTGGTCGTAGACGAACGAGCCACTGAGATCGGCGGGGAGCAGATCGGGAGTGAACTGTGCTCGCTTGAACTTCAGGCCAAGCGTCTGCGCGAACGACCTTGCGGCAAGCGTCTTGCCCAGGCCGGGCATGTCTTCGATCAACACGTGGCCACCGGCCAGGATGCTGCTGAGCACCAGCACGAGCGCGTGACGTTTGCCGATGACGGCAATCTCGACTTCGTCGAGCACCTGTTGGGCCAGGCGCGACACCGTCGGCAGGTCGGGGTTGCTCATGTTGGTTCTCGTTTCAGAGGGCTTCGATCCGGGTGAGGATCGACGAGAGGAATGCGGGATCGCCGAGCTGTCTCGCCGAGGGCAACACGGTCACGAAGGCCGCCAGATCGGCACCCAGTTCATCCGCCGCGCGTGCTGGTTCGACGGCTCGGTCGATGCCATGTTCGGCCAGCAGACGATCGTCGATCAGGTCCACCAGTAGGCGGTGCAAGACCCGCCCCTCGTCGTGCGATGGCGCGTGCTGGATCTGACGATGCAACAGACGTAGCCGACTGTCGGCGCCTCGGCGAGTGCCGCCCGTGTCGTAGGCCGCGGCCCACGCTGTCGGTGCGGCGATGTCCGAGACGTCCAGCATCAGCCACAGCCCAGCAGCGAGGGCCGCGGCGATGCCGGCCAGCAGCACCGGACGCGGGCCCATCTCGAGCCACGCCATCACTGCGAACACCAGCGCCCAGATGGACCCGATCGTTGTCGCTCGCACCCGCCAGCGGCCGCTCATGGCACGTCTGCCCCTGCGATGACGTCCTGCCGCGGCGCCAGCGCGACATGGGTCTGGCGAAGGGCCGTGATGGCCCGCTGACGCTCGGCCTGACCCAGCTCGTGGATCGAGAACCGCGCCTCGCGGTACAACGCGGCCAGATCGCTGATCGGTGTGGGGTCGAGGGCGTACGACCCCAGGACCCGCTCGGTGAACTCGGCCGAGGTCTCGGAGACGAGCCGCGGCAATCCCGCCTCGGCCACGTCGTCCTCCAGCCGCAGCCAGCAGGCGACAATGGCATTGCGTGGCGATCCCTCGGCCAGCGCGGCAAGCTGCGCATCGACGTCCAGCACCACGTCCACGTGTTCGAACTCGGGAAGCGGCGCCGCTCGAGGCGTGGCGGTTCGTAGCGGAGCCCGCTTTCGAACGCGGATGCGTCCGACGATGGTCGTCACGAACGCATAGGCAACAGCGATGACCAGCAACACGATCGCCCCCGCCGCGATCGCAGCGACCAGATCGCTGCTGGGAACGTCGGTGGGTCCAGGGGGAAGGGTGTCCGGTACGTCGATGGGTTCCAGCTCGTCGATCTGCCCGTTGACCGACTCGCTGGGCCGGTCGGACGGCGGTGGATCGTGCCACACCTGGACCGCATCGGATGAGGCGACGATCATCAGCACGGCAAAGGCGAGCGCGGCGAGCGCAGCGCCAACGGCCGTTCTGCGATCCATCCGCCGAACGATACGTCACGCGTGCAGCGGCAAGCCGATCGGGGTTGGAGTAGCGGACGTGCCGGCGGTGCTGATCCACGAACGCGCTTTGCCCGTTCTTGACACTTCTTGACATGACAGACCGGTCGAATCCCTTCATGATGCGGATCACAATGGACGAGTCTGCATTTCCACCCCCCATGCTGACCCTTCCCCCAAGGCAGCCCCCGATGCCCGCGTCACCCTTGACGACGCCACCGGTCGATGCCACGTGGGTGACGGTCGCCGCCGAGAAGTCCGAGCCACGTCGCAGGCGACACGTCGGGCTGGTGGCGTTGGGTGTCGTGGGTCTGGCAGCAGCCGCAACGACCGGCGTCGTGGTGACGCGCGACGACCAGGCCGACGCTGCGACGTACTCGTTGACTGCTGCAGCAGCGCAAGCGCAAGGTGCGACGACCGTGTCGTACTCGATGACCATGGAGATGGGCGACGTGGCCAACGTGTCGGCCGACGTCTCGATGGACCTCGACCGCCATCTGATGGCCATGACCATGGAGATGGACCAGATGCTGGACGAGCCGATCCAGGCCGTGTTCGATCTGAACACGGGTGTGATGTACATGGGCGCGGCACAGTTCGCCGACATGGGCGCGCCGATCGGCGATGCCGAATGGATCGAGTTCGATGTGCAGGATGCGACCGGGGTGGACATGTCGGACATGATCGATCAGGTCGGCGACAACCCACTGGATGCCGCAGCGATGTTCGATGCAGCCCAGCACGTCGAGGACCTTGGCTTCGACGAAGTGCGCGGCGAGAAGGTGAAGCACTACTCGATCGAGATCGACACTGCTACGGCGATGGAAGTGCAACCGAAGCTGCGCGACCGGCTGGAGACCTTGGGCGCAGACATGCCGGCGACGATCGTCTACGACGCCTACGTGAACGAGGACAACGAGATCGCTCGTCTGTCGTACGGCGTCGAGATGATGGGCCAGACGACCACGATGGACATGGTCGTGACCGGCGTCGGCGACGAAGTGAACATCGAGCTGCCCGATCCGCAGACGGTCATCAGCCTCGACGACATGATGGGCTGACGTCGCCGTCCACCCGAATGCCTCAGGGCACGAGGACCGGTCGGAAGGCAGAACACGAAACAACACGCATGGCCCGGGACCGTAGTGCGATGCTGTCACCCGATGCGGCTCGAACCGTTCACCCTCACCGGCGACGCCGTTCGTCTGGAACCACTCGCCATCGAACACGCTCCGGGGCTGCTACGCGCCGCCGACCTCGATCGATCGAGCTTTGGCTACACGCCAGTTCCTGCAGACCTTTCGACCATGGAGGCCTACGTCAACTGGCTGCTGGCCGACGCTGCCAACGATCACGTCGTGCCGTTCGCCCAGCGCCGGCTGAGCGACGGCGAACTCGTTGGATGCACCCGATACCTGAACGTCACCTGGTGGCCGAACCGCGATCTGCCCACCGAGGTCGAGATCGGAGGCACTTGGTTAGGTGCCACGGCCCAACGCAGCCCGATCAACACCGAGGCGAAGTTGCTGCTGCTGACGAACGCTTTCGAGACCTGGGGTGTGCATCGGGTTGCCATCTGCACCGATGCGCTGAACGAACGGAGTCGACGCGCCATCGAGCGCATCGGCGCAACGTTCGAAGGCATCTTGCGGCAGCACCGTGCGTCCACCGGCCACGCCACCGTGCCGGGAACGCCCCGCGACACTGCCGCGTACTCGATCATCGCCCACGAGTGGCCGGCCATTCGTGCCGACCTGAGGAAGCGGTGCGGCCGTGAGTGACCAATCGCGACCCGTCATGCTGATCACCGGCGCAGCGCGCGGCATCGGCGCAGCCGTCGCCCGAGCTGCAGCCCCCACCTACGACGTCGTCGTGAACTTCGTTGCCAGCACCGAGGCCGCGGAAGCGGTGGCGGCCGACGTGCGCGCCGCCGGCGCAGAGGCGCTGGTGCACCGAGCCGATGTCGGCATCGAGTCCGAGGTGGTCCAGATGTTCGCCGCCATCGACCAACGCTTCGGTCGCCTGGACGTGCTGGTCAACAATGCCGGCAGTGCCGGCGGCTACGGCCGGCTGCAGTCGGTCACCGCCCACGCGCTGGCCACGTTGTGGGCGGTGAACATCACCGGCGCGTTCATCTGCGCGCGCGAGGCGATCGCGCGCATGTCGACCGAGTCGGGTGGGCGTGGCGGATCGATCATCAACATCTCGTCGAAGGCCGCCGTGATCGGCGGTGCCGAGGAATGGGTCCACTACGCAGCGTCGAAGGGAGCCATCGACACCATGACGGCCGGTCTCTCGAAAGAAGTCGCGACCGAGGGCATTCGGGTCAACTCGATCCGGCCAGGGCTGATCGAGAGCGACTTCCACCTGCACGCCAC
>JANNFQ010000695.1:0-7818 GCA_031380045.1 Acidimicrobiaceae bacterium | reverse complement strand
CGACTCGCGTGGGCGATGTCGTCGGCCGTTGGGGCGGCGAAGAGTTCATCGTGATCGCGCCACAGACCGACATGGATGGCGCGCTTCAGTTGGGTGAGAGAATCAGAGCGGCGGTCGCCGACGAGGGGATGGAGACGGGTGATCATCGCGTCTCTGTCACCGTCAGCATCGGATGCGTTGTCGGATTGGACGCTGCAGAGCTCATCGATCACGCCGATGCGGCGTTGTACCGGTCGAAGAGCGAAGGGCGCAACCGGGTGACCGCCGCCTGAGCCGCGGTCGGCGATCCCGTCGTGGTGATCACTGCCTGATCGTGGGTCACGATGTGCCGATGCCCATGACCATGACCATGCGTCGCACGAAGCGCGTGCCCGAGCTCGACGGGCTTCGGGGCGTCGCCGTGTTGGCCGTGGTGTGGTCGCATGCGTTCAACGGCGTCGTCCGCGACGAGCGGCTGTTCCCAGGGGCCGGCGGAGTGAGCGCCGGTGGATTCATGGGGGTGCAACTGTTCTTCGTGCTCTCGGGCTTTCTGATCACGTCGTTGTTGATGCGTGAGTTCGATGCCAACGGCACTGTGGTGTTCCGCCCCTTCTACGCACGGCGCGCGCGGCGACTGCTGCCAGCGCTGGCGTTGGTGCTCGTGAGCTACGGCGTGTTCGTGGTGACGGTACGTCGTGGCGCCGATCTTCGGGCCGGCCTCGGCAGCATCGGTCGGTCGATCTACCTCGAAGATCTCGATCCACTGATCGAGCGGATCCCCAGCGATGGCTACCTCGGCCATACGTGGAGCCTGGCCGTGGAAGAGCAGTTCTACCTCGTGTGGCCGATCGTGTTCCTCGCGCTGTCACGGCTGGGCGTCTCCATCCGCCGAGCAGTCATCGTCGGGCTGATCGTCGTGACGATCGTGGCCCGGCAGTTGATGTCGAACGCTGGCCTGCAGATCTACGAGACGATGCACTGGGATGCGGTGATGGCCGGCTGCCTGCTGGCGGTGATCCCTGTGAGCACGGTGACGCCGGCGTTGCCCGCCACGATCCGGCGAGCGTTGCGGTGGGTGACGTGGGCGGCCGCGGCGGTGTTCGTGGGGATGACGGCTCATTCGCCCGACATCTCGACGACCGCGCTGTTCCTGGTGTCAGGCGTGGTCGGCGCGGTGATGGTCGCCGGTGCCACCGACATGGCCTGGTTGCGGTGGGGTCCGCTGTGTTACTTCGGTCGGATCAGCTACGGGCTGTACCTGTGGCACGTCCTGATCCTGCACTTCGGCTGGCCCGTGCTGCCGAGCGTGGCGCTGAGCGTGCTGATCGCCGATCTCTCGTACCGCTTCATCGAGCATCGGTTCCTCGCACCGCACGCTGCCGGCCCGTGATCTCGAGCGCGCTCACGACCCGCCCCGTGACGTCACGGACCGATCAGATGCTGACCCGGGTCTCGCATCCTCCGGCAACAGTGTCGACACCGGCGCCACCGTTGCACACGTCGGTGCCGGCACCCCCGTTCAGCGAGTCGATGCCGGCGCCGCCGAACAGCTTGTCATTGCCGATGCCGCCCAACAGCGTGTCGCCGCCGCCGTTGCCGCAGATGGTGTCGTTGCCAGCCAACCCGTCGATGGTCTCGTTGCCGGCACCGCCCCACACCACATCGTTGCCGGTCGTGGGGACCTGACCTTTGGTCAGATCGACGGTCACCGGCGCGCCGTTGCACACCGGCTGGTTCTGTTGCGGGGCGAAGGCGACGTGCAGTGCCAGCGCACCCGTGTTGCTGTTGTAACCGTCGACCTGGAACAGGTACGTCGTGCCCGAGGCGGTGGGCACCGTGACCAGCGCGGCCAGCAGGCCACCACCGTCGTCGTTGCAGCCAACCAAGGTGGTGGCGCCGACGGCCGCTCCGGTCTGCACGCACAGGTAGGTGTCGACAGTGGAACCGGCGGTGTCGACGGTCAGCGTGCCGGCCGACGGCGCGGTCCACTTCCACCACAGCGTCTGCAGCGCGCCGCTGCCTCCCAGCTCGCCGGTCTGCCCGGTTGCACCTGTGTTGTCGGACGCCACGGTGGCTCCGGTGGCGATGGTCGTCGCTTGCCCGAACGCGTCGTTGGCCGGAACCACCGTCACGCCGCCAGCGATCGAGCCGGTCGCCGCGGCGGCGCCATCGACCTGGATCTGGTAGGTGGTGCCGGCGGTGACGGCCACGCTGACTGCCGATTGAGGGGTGCCATTGATGTCGTTGTTGCAACCCAACGAGGTCAGCGCAGTGACGGGCGAGCCCGTGTACACGCACAGGTAGGTGTCGAATGCTGAACCGGTGGTGTGGAACGTCGCTGTGCCGGCGCTAGGCGCAGTCCATCGCCACCACACCGTGTTCTGCGCACCACTGCCGCCGGGTTCGCTGGTCTGGGCGGTGGCGCCCACGTTGGTGCCCGAGAACGTCGCGCCGGCGCCGGCGACGACGATCGCATTCGAGAACGTATCGTTGGGCGGCACGACGACTGCTCCGCACACCGTGCCGCTGACCGAGTAGTTACCCAGGCTGGCGTAGTCGGAGTACCCGGTGTCCAGCGGGTTGCCCACACCGGTGCCGTCGACCTCGATGCGGTACGAACCGGCTGCCAACTGTGTGGCCGCCGTGGCAGCAACACCCGACGCGACATCGACGGATGTCATCGCCGAGGCGGGGTCGGCAGCGACCAGTTCGGCACCGGTCGACGACAGCAGCCGCAGCTTGACATCCAGATCGGGACTGGTCGGCGCTGGGTTGACGGTGAACGTGGCCAGGCCGGCACAGGTGGTCGTGAACGAGAACATGTCCTTGTCGGCGCGGGTCGAGATCAGGCCGCTGCCGGTGAACGGTCCAGCACCGCCCAGGGGGGTTGCGGTGGCGGCCGTGTTGCCATGATCGTCGGCCATCGGCGTGGCACCGTGCGACTGCATGACGGCCAGATCGTCTTGGATGTTGTCGGCACCGACATACTCGCCCGCGCTCCACTGCGAGATCGGCCTGCCGTAGCCGACCCCCATGATCGGCGCCCACGCGCCGTGGCCTGCGTAGTAGCCCGGGCCGTCGTGGCTGAGGCCCAAGTTGTGGCCGACCTCGTGGGTCACTGCCTCGGCAATGTTCTTGGCGGTGAAGCCCAGCATGTGCGGGAAGATCCACGCCGGCTGCGTGCTGGGGTGATTGACCGCGTTGTCGAACGCGTTGTAGTACGCAATGCCGCCGCAGCCGTTGCCGCACAACTTCGTGCTGGCATCGCTGCTGTTGGTGATGAGGGCCACTGTGCCGTAGATCTGGTCGGCTGCGTTGGCTCTGGTGATCGCGGCAGCGGCCGGAGGTTGTGTGGTGACATCGATGTTGAACGGCGCATAGTCCTCGGCGACGCGTTGCCAGATGCTCTGGATCGTGTCCTGCTCGGCGTTGCTGAACGACGCAGGCGCGCCATCGGCGTCGAAGCCCGGATGGCTGGTCGCGATGTTGTAGTTGGTGTTCCACGATGTGCCACTGACCGTCGCTCCGTCGAAGTCGAGGAAGATGGTGCGCTGCGAACCGGGCCGGCTGTGCAGCAGAAACGTCTGGCTGTAGGGGAAGGGAGCTGCAGCCGCCACCACGGGTGCGGCGGCGGCCTTCGGAGCCGGGGGCGCCGGGGGCGCCGGGTCGACGAAGTAGAGCAGCCCACCTGTGTCGATGTGCGTCGTCGGGTCGTTCAGCAACAGCGTCGACAGATGTTCGACCGTCATCTCGTTGGCCACGGCGGCCGCCTGGATGTTCGGGCCCAGCGCCTGCATCGCAGCCACACCCGATGCGGGCTCAGCGATCAATACGGGCATCGCCGGGCTGGGCATCGCCGGGTCGACGGGCTGATCGACAGGTGGCGCGGCGCGGGTGACCGCCGGCTGGGCCAAGCAGGCCACGATGCTGGCGACGACGATCAGCCGTCGTCGAGATGCTCTGCGTTTCACGAACGCCCCCCAAAAGTCGATTCAGTTCGCAACCGGCGAGTGCATGTCGACGCCGTCAACTCGCTCAGCTACGCCCTTGACCGTAGGCTCGCACACCGTACGGAACGGGGATGCGCAGCGGTCGGTGCTTCGTCCTGGCCGGGGCGAGGCAACTTGTCGGCAGTTGACCACCAAAGCGGTCGTCAATGTCGGCCCGGTTCAGCAATCCGAACGATTCAGGCCAGACCCAGCGCGGCGCGGGTGTCGTCGCCGGCGATGCCGTCGGCGGGCAGACCGGCCTGCCGTTGGAACGACACCACTGCCCGCTCGGTGCCCGGGCCGAACTCGCCGTCGGCGGGTCCGGTCAGGAAGCCACCGTCGATCAGAGCCTGTTGCAACTGGCGCACGCGGCCACCCGTGTGCCCGATCAACAGGGGCTCGGTGGGTGGGGCGGCGGTGTACTGCCCGTTCCACGTCGTCGATGGCAACTGCCCGCCACCGGCCGGCGAGCTGGGGGCAGGGGTCGTTTCCCGTGCGACCGTTGTGTCTGTTGCGGCGACCGTGACCGTTTGGGTCGGCGAGGCGACCGTGATCGGTGCGGCAGGAAGGGTGCCGACCTCGACCACATCAGGCGCAACCGTGGGCACAACGGGCGCGGCACCGACTGCAGTCGTCGGGCTGCCGACTTCAGTCGTGTGGCCGCCGCCGTCACGAGTCAGCAGCACGGTCACGACGAGCGCTGCGGCCACCAGCATGCCGCCAGCGAACCACCATGCGCCCTGCGACCGTGTTCGGGGAAGCTCGACGTACACCTGATGATCGAACGGTTGCTCGAACGGCCGATCGCCGTGCGGCACTGGAGGTGGCAGCGACGTCATGGTCTGAAGTTGCTTTCCGCCGACCACCCGTTGATGCCCGCGTACTCGACGTTCAGCCACCTGATCCCGCCACCGACGGTGAGCCCGAAGACCGGCACGTCGCAGGTACCCGGCGGGATCTCGTCCAGCAGATCGAACTCGAGCCCTGGCCCGTTGCGCAACGCCGAGAAGTCGATGTTCTGGCGAACACAGCGAAACTCGGTTGCGACTGGTGCCGCTGGCGGAACAGTGGCAGGGGCGACCGTGGCAGGGGCGACCGTGGGCGGAACGGTCGCAAGCGGAACAGCGACAGGGCCGACGGTGGCCGGTGCCGTGGCGGGTGCGATGGTGGGGGCCACCGACACGGTGGCGACGATCGGCGAGGCGGTCGAAGGAACGACCGTCGGCAGCTGCCCGGGGATGGTGGTCGCGAGAGCGGGCAGCGGCTCGGTCGCACGGTCGTCGGAGCCGGCGGTCAGTGCGAGCGCCGTGGCAATGGCCGCGATCACCACCAGGGTGGCCACGCCGATGATCAGCCACGGCGAGGTGCCCCGGCGGTCACCTGAGTGCACGGCCACCACTCGGGTCGGCTGGTCGGCGAAGGTCACGGTCGGCTGGTCGGCAGCGACCGAAGGGACCACAGCGACCGGCGCAAACACAGGCCCGGGCGCAGGCGGCGGTGGCGCTGGTGGTGGCGGCGGAGGGTGCCCGGCGGCGGCCGGGGGTGGTGGCGGCGTCGGCGTCGGACGAGGCGGCTGGGCGCTGTCGTTCATTCGGAACATGGCTACCACTTGCCGGACGAGGATCGGCGGCAGGGCCGCTACCGGCAGTGAGCACGTGGCTTGTTCAGGCTGCAGGCGACCACCGACGGACCAGCGTGCGGCCTCGCTCGACGCGCCCAAGCCGGCCAGCCCTTCGAACCGGTAGCACGGTGCGCTGGCCAAAAGCCAGGCAGTGCTGTTTCGTTCACCTCATTCCGAATCGGATTCGGCGGCTACGCAGAGCGTTCGTCCTCAGTGAACCGGCAACCCCCACGCAGAGCGCTCGCATGGTGCGAATCGGAATGAGGTGAACGCGCGGTCGCACCCTGACCGGATGCGACCGCCGTCCACCAACACGTCGGAGAATCAGGGACGTCGGAGAATCAGGGACGTCGGAGAATCAGGCTGCCGGGTACACCCCGAACGAGGCGAGGAACGCCTGGGCAACGCCGATGTCGACACGCTGGTAACCGTCGATGTACCGGCAGTTGGAAGTGAGGCCATAGCTGGTCACACCGACGACGTAGCCGTTCAGGAACGCCGGCCCGCCCGAGTCACCGAAGCACGTGCCACCGCCACCGCGGGTGTCATTGATGTTGCCGTTCATCTGGATCAGTTGCACGGTCAGCTTCTGCCCGGGTGCGGTCGTCGCCCGGCGGATCAGCGGAAAGCTCAGTGCCTGCGGCTTCTGCGGGCCGGCTGCGGGCTTGTCGATGCGTGTGCCGTAGCCGACCAGATCGAACAGGGTCTTGTTGAGCGCGGGTTGCTCGAAACCGTTCATGTAGTTCAACGGCGCCAGCTTGGCCGGAGCGATGCCGCTGATGGCCTTGTCGAGCTTGACGACTGCGTAGTCGTTCCAGTTGTCCATGTCGGTGAAGTTCGAGTACGCAGGCGACCTGTAGGCAGTGCCGGCGTACCAGGTCTTGCCGTTCACCACGCCGGGCGCCTTGGTGTAGCCCTTCGTGGGATCAGCGGCGACCGGAATGCCGCTGGGCGCCGACTGTGCGATTTCGCTGTCGAACGAGACGATCGCCTTGCCCAACGTGCCATCGGCACAGTGCGCCGCGGTCAACACCACGGTGGAAGTGACCAGGGTGCCGGTGCAGCGGAAGCGCCCCTCGGCTGTGTAGAAGACCAGGATGCCCACGTTCGGGTGCGCGTTGCCATCGGCGTCGCCACCCGTGATCGCCTGACCGGTGCCCGCCGCAGCGAGCGGGGCCAGGAGGCCGATGGTCGCAACCAACAGACACTTCGAGAACTTGCGCATGGAGCATTCCTTCCAAATGTTCGAGATTTTGGTCGAACCATATCGCACTCGTCGTCACCCGAAAGAAGGAAACTTCGTCGTCCGGGCTCTGAGCGATGGACCCGCTCGGACCTGCGGCTTTCGGGCGGCGATCTTGTTTCAACCTGTACTCAACAGCAGGTGACCCGATGCCGATGACACCGTGTGAGCCCTGTCCTTCCAGTGAGTGCCGTCTCGACTCGTGCGACCGCGGAACCAACGCGCACCCGACCGGCACCGCAGATGCTGCCCGCCGAGCCCAGCTCGATCGCGCGCAGCGTGCGCCGCTTCGGCGACGAGTACCCCATCGTGATCTCGCAGTGGCCCATTCGCGGCGCCGGGCTGATCTTGGTGGTGGCCACCATCTTCTACATCCCGTGGATGTTCGCGTCGTTGAACGGCGCCGCATGGTGGGCAGCGTGGCCGTTCGCGGCGGCCAGCCTGTTCTCGGCCGTCTACTCGCTGGTGGCGGTCTGCAATCTGTGGCAACGCAGTGTTCCCGTGAAGCGCCCCGTGCAGCCGGGTGCCGAGCCGGCCGTCGCGGTGATCATCCCCACGTGCGGCGAACCGATCCCGATGATCCTGCGCACCGTCGTATCGGTGCTCGAACAGGACTATCCCCGCGACCTGATGACCGTGGTGGTCTCCGACGACGGGCACGACGCGGATCTGCGCCGCGAGCTGGATGCGCTGGATCTGGGGATCATCTATCACGAGCCGATCGATCGCTGGGCGCCCGGCCGTGATGGGGCGGCGAAGGCAGGCAACCTGAACTCTGCGGTCGAGATGCTGGACGCCAGGTTCCCCGACATCGCCTACGTCGAGACCCGCGACGCCGACGACGAGGTCGGTTCGATCGCGTTCGCACGCGAGACGATCGGCCAGCTGGAAGCCGATCAAGGGTTGGGTTTCGTACAGACGATCAAGGAGACCCAGGTCAGTCCCGGCGATCCGTTCAACAACCGCGAGTCGGTGTTCTACCGAGG
>JANNFQ010000661.1:0-3934 GCA_031380045.1 Acidimicrobiaceae bacterium | reverse complement strand
TGATGTCGCTGGATGCGCTCGACCATCCAGCCGGGCTCACGGCCGCGCTGGCGCGGATCGATTCGGTGAATCCTGATCTGGTGCCGGGCGCTGCCGGCGAGTCGGCGATCTCGGCGTTCGTCCATGGGTGGTGCACCGATCGCGGGCTGGAAGTGCACCGCGCGCAGATCGCGCCCGGGCGCTGGAACGTCGTGGCGATTCGTCGGGGCAGCGGTGGTGGTCGGTCAATCGTGTTCAACGGCCACATGGATACGGTGGGCGTGGTGCACGACCACACGATGCACGTGGATCTGCACGACGGTCGCCTGCAGGGCCGCGGGGTGCTGGACACGAAGGGCGGGCTGGCGGCGGCGATGATCGCCGCAGCGTCGGTGCAGCCGGGCGAGCTGGCCGGCGATGTCATCGTCGCTGCGGTGGCAGACGAGGAGTACGCCAGCGTCGGCACCGAGGCGTTGGTCGGCGAATGGAGCGCCGATGCCGCCGTGGTGCTCGAGCCAACCGACCTGGCCATCGTTGCCCGCCACCGAGGCTTCGCCGTGGTGGCGGCGTCGTTCGCCGGCCGATCGTCACACACCTCTCGACCCGAGCGGGGGGCAAACGCAGTACACGCTGCAGCGCGCGCCACCATGGCTGTCGCGCAGGTGGACGGCGATTGGGCAGCGACCCTTGGCGATGTACGCCCGTCCACGTTGGTCAGCCGAGTGACCAGCGGAGGCCAGACGTTCAGCGTGCCGGCCAGCTGCGATCTCATCGTCGAGCTCAGAACCACCGCAGCCGATCCGGAGGGTCAGGTGAAACAGGTCGTGGCTGCGATTTGCTCGGCGGCCGGCGACACCGTCGCCGACGTCCAGGTGGTCATGACGCGACCACCGATGGACATCGGCGACGATCATCCATTGGCCGCGGCGATGACCGACGCCATCGCTCGGGCCGGCGTGCCTGCCGTCGTGACGTCGGCGCCATACTGGACCGACGCAGCGCTGCACGTGCAGTCGGGTACGCCGGCCGTCGTGTTCGGGCCGATCGGCGTGGGCTTGCACGAGGACCTCGAATGGGTCTCGACCGACAGCCTGGACCAGTGCGCGATCACACTGAAAACACTCGTCCGAGCCTGGTGCGCCTGACCCAGTGCGTCGTGCCAGACCGTCGTGACCAAGCGACGTGCCGGACCGCAGGCGACGGGCTTCAGGCGAACGCCGAGACCACGTCGGCTCGCAGGATCTCGAGCACCTCGCGACGAGCCTCGACGGTCTTGCCCAGCGTGAAGTCGGGCAGCGCGAACTCGTCGAGGCCTTGCTCGACGTAGCCGCCGATCAGATCGACCAGCTCGCTGGCCGATCCGACCAGCGATCGTCCAGCGGGCACTCGACTGCGCAACTTGTCACGGGTGGCGTTGTCCTTGGTCAGGAAGATCATCGCCTGTGCCGAACGGTGGATGGTCGCCGGATCGCGGCCCTCTTGATGGCATGCCGTGGTGAACCCGATCGTCCTCTGACGCACCACATCGGGGTCGCCCCACGTGTTCCACTCGTCGGCGAATCGCGCGGTCAGGCGCAACATGCGCGGGCTGGCTGTACCGACCAAGAGCGGCAGCGCGGCGGGCTTGGGGACGAACGGTGCGTCGCTGAGCGCGTAGTACTGACCGTGGAAGTCGGCGCGGTCGTTGTGCAGGAGCTGACTGACGACTTCGATTGCTTCGGCGAAGCGGTCCACCCGCAACCCGGGTGCCGGTAACTGGATGCCATAGGCCTGATGTTCGTTCACCTGCCAGCCGGCACCGAGACCCAGCACCACGCGGCCGGGGGCGATCAGGTCGAGGGTGGCGACCCGCTTGGCCAGGACGACGGGATGGTGGATGGTGATCGGCGACACCATCGAAATCAGTCGGACCCGAGGCACCAGTGCGCCGATGGCGGTCAAGATGGTCCAGGCTTCCATCGACGGGTCATTGCCGCGTTCGGGTCCGTTGGTGTCATCGGGCTGCGACATGAAGTGGTCGGCGTACCAGAAGCTCTGGAAGCCTGCCTGTTCGGTCCACCGGGCGAGCTCGAGGGTCTCGCCCCATGGGCGGTCGTTCGAAGGCCAGACGGAGAACTGCATGCGACCGAAGGTACTGCGGTCGAACGCAGCGCATCGACGTCGCTGGCGAAGCCGTTCTCCGTACGCTTCGGTGCATGCCTGACGACGATCTGTGGGAGACCCATGCCGATTGGTGGATCGACGGATTCACCGCCGGCGCCGATCCCGAGTACGAAGAGCAGATCCTGCCGCTGGCGGCCGACGAACTGCGCGGCGCTCGCCGAGTGCTGGACGTCGGTTGCGGCGACGGTCAGATCAGCCGGTTGGCAGCGTCGCTGGGGGCCGAACTGGTCATCGGCGTCGACCCCACGTGGAATCAGATTCGCGTCGCCCACCAGCGCGGTGGAGGGGCCAAGTTCGCCCGCGCCAGCGCTGGCGCCCTGCCGTTCGTCGACAGCAGTTTCGATGCTGTTGTGGCGTGCCTGGTGTTCGAGCACATTCGTGATGTCGATGATGCGATTGCCGAGGTCGCCAGGGTGTTGGAGCCCGGTGGTCGGTTCTGCTTCTTCCTCAACCATCCGCTGCTCCAGACGCCAAACAGTGGATGGATCGACGATCAGGTGCTGGACCCGCCCGAGCAGTACTGGCGCATCGGTCCGTACCTCATCGAAGACGAGACCATCGAAGAGGTCGAGAAGGATGTGTTCATTCCGTTCATCCACCGTCCGCTCAGCCGCTACGTGAACGCGCTGGCCACCAATGGCCTGCTGCTGCAACGCATGCACGAACCCGCGCCACCGGCCGGCTTCTTGGCCAAGGCGCAGGAGTATCAGGCGGCAGCCACCATCCCGCGTCTGTTGTATCTCCGGACAACCAAGCTCGACCACGTACCATCTTCGGTGTGACCGAGTTCCTCGTGATCACCGGCTTGTCCGGCGCAGGTCGCTCTCAGGCCGCGGACGACCTCGAGGACCTCGGCTGGTTCGTCGTCGACAACCTGCCCATCGAACTGCTCGACAAGGTGGTCGAGCTCAGCAGCGGGCCGGGTTCATACACCAAGTTGTCGCTCGTCATCGGGCCCACGGTGCATCCCGAAGCTGTGTGCGACGCCATTCGCAGGCTGCGCGAGCAACATCGTGTGCGCGTGCTGTTTCTCGATGCCAGCACACCCGAACTGGTGAAGCGATACGGCAGCAGCCGGCGCAAGCACCCATTGGACGATGGCGGCAGTGGCGTGGCCGCCACCATCGAGCGCGAGCGGGCCTTGCTCGAACCCGTCAAGGCAGAGGCCGACATGATCGTCGATACCACCGATCTGAACGTGCATCAGCTGAAGGCGCTCATCGCCGACACGTTCGGCACCGATGCCACTGACGACACCATGCAGATCGCCGTGACCTCGTTCGGCTACAAGCACGGCCTACCGCTGGACGTCGATCTGGTGATGGACGTCCGCTTCCTGCCCAACCCGCACTGGATCGACGAGCTCCGACCGTTGACAGGCCTGGATGCCGCGGTGCGCGACTTCGTGTTGGGTCAAGAACTGACCCGGCAGTTCCTGGACCGATTCGAGCACCTGTTGGATCTGTTGCTGCCGTCGTACATGGCCGAGGGCAAGAGCTACCTGTCGCTCGCCATCGGCTGCACGGGTGGTCGGCATCGTTCGGTGGCGTTGGCCGAAGAGCTGGCCACGTGGCTGCGTTCGCATGGGCATCGGCCCCGGGTGACGCATCGCGACCTGCATCACTGACAGTCGCGACGTTCGCGATCGACAGGGTGGGTTCGGTAGTGTCGACAATGGCCTTCCGAGCATCAGCGAACGGCCACGATCGAAAGGAACGAGTCGACATGACGGTTCGTGTAGGCATCAACGGCTTTGGCCGCATCGGCCGCAACTTCTTCCGCGCTGCCAAGC
>JANNFQ010000646.1:0-1590 GCA_031380045.1 Acidimicrobiaceae bacterium | reverse complement strand
AACGAAACGCCCCGAACGGCGCATCGGCGCGCGTCCCCTGTCGCCGGTCGCGCACCGATCGCGACGCAGGCGGACCCCGAAGCCACCACGGTGAGCGTTCACCGTGGCGAAGGATCCGTTGGCCACCAGTGGGCAGTTTCTGGTGGCCACTGACACTCACTCTCGGCGCTGCTCGAGGCGCGCAGATTGGCACTTTCGATCGGTCACAGCGCACCTCGCACCCCACTCATCATCGCGACCCAGAACGCTCAGGTCCGCGTGGCATCGGCTCGGGGTGAGGCGCTCGGGCTTCGGTGGTCGAATATCGACTTGGACACGGGACGGGCTCAGATCAACCAGACGGTGATCGCGATCGGTTGGAACGTCCACTTCGGCCAACCAAAGACGCAGGCCGGTCGACGACCGATTGCGCTCGATCCGTCGACAGTCGAGGTGCTTCGCGAGCATCAGCGGGCGATGCTGGCACAACCGGTGGCGGGTGCTGGCCGTGGTGGTGATCTGCTGGTGTTCTGTTCGCCCGATGGGGCACCGCTTCATCCGGAGCGTGTCTATCAAGCGTTCAGGCGGGCGGTGATCCGCCATCATCTGCCTTCGATCCCGTTGCATGGTCTGCGACACACGTGGGCGACGCTCGCCTTGCAGATGGATGTTCACCCGCGTGTCGTGCAGGAACGCCTGGGGCATTCGAACATCGCGATCACCCTGCAAACCCTATTCGCACGTGCTGCCGATCATGCACGACGACGCCGCCGCCGCGACCGTCGCTGCGCTGTTCATGCGCGGGTGCTGATGGTGAGCATCCCCCGTTGGGCGGACACCGTCGTATGTGAGGAAGTCCATGTCCAATGAGAAACGGTCGCCGGGTCGCCCGACGAAGCACCCGCCTGAGTTCCAGCGTGACGCGGATGTTCTCGGGTCGGGATAGATGAGTCGGGTTCTTGGCGAGGAACGAGGTCGATGTCACCCGCGTCGACGAAGTGATCGTCTGTCTAGGCATCGAGACGGTGAACCGTTCGACGAGCTGACCGCGACAAGCGGGTACAACACGACACGAGGGAGCAACTGATGAAGAGACGTATCGCAATCGGGGTGGCCGTGGCCGCTGCGCTGACATTGCAGATGGCGACGCCGGCGAACGCGGCACCGACGAGGGCACGTGGCGCCGGCGAACTGCGAGATCTCCAGACCGCGACGGAGCAACCGACCGATCACGCGACGGCTCAGGTCGTAGCGGTCGAATCCAACGGGTCGACCATGGTCCTGCTCAAGGTGCAGGGCCTCGATCACGACGCGGCGGGCATGACGCTCGGTGCTCATGTGCATGTGGGGTCGTGTGTGACGGGCAATGGTGCAGCTGCTGGTCCGCACTACAACAGCACCGGCACCACACCGACTGCTGTCAACGAGGTGTGGCTCGATTTCGTCGTCGGGACGAACGGTACCGGCTGGGCCGAAGCCACCGTGCCATTCGTGATTCCTGCCGGTGGCGCGGCGGCGGTGGTGATCCACGCCAACGAGACCAGCACCGGAATACCGCCTCCCGCTGGCTCAGCAGGGCCACGATGGGCATGTCTCCCCGTACAGTTCTGA
>JANNFQ010000612.1:0-3504 GCA_031380045.1 Acidimicrobiaceae bacterium | reverse complement strand
CAGCCAACTTGGCGTGGCTGGATAGACCCGACCACGTGCTCAGCCATCCCCGAGCAGTCATCATGCGCGCCAGACCACCGCGGCCGTAGTTTGCATCGAGCGGATCGGGGAACGCGAACAGCGATCCCATCGGTCGCTCGTCGGCATCGATCGACAGGTCGAGGTACGCCGGATCGGCCAGCGTGCGATAGATCGTCAGGTACCTGGTGAAGACCGCTCGCCGCCGATGCTCGCGCCAGGCAACGGTGTCGACCGACTTGTCGATGCCACGCAGGCGACTGCCGGCATCGGCCGCTTCGGCGATGCTGGCCTTGGCGATCGCGTCGATGCGCGCCACCCGTTCCACCTGCGCGGCGCGATACCGCTGCAGCCACGCCGGATCGTACGAGCACGGCTGGGGCCATGGTCGCCAACCGTTGTCGGGGTTGTACATGTCCAACTCGGGCACCGTGCTGAACGGATCGCTCTCGTCGGCCACGCTCGGATCGATCACCTGCAACATAAACACGCCCTCGCCTGGATGCGCGGCCATGCCGATCCAGCCGTCACCGATGCCCAATTCGGCTGTGGCCATCGCCATCAAACTGCCGCCGCCCGAGTTGCCCAGCAACACCACGGCCTCGGCACCGCGACGCTTCATCTCGTCGTGCACCGTCTTCACGTCGATGATGCAGTTCTCGTGCAGGCAGTCTGTGTCGTTGCCCATGTACCGCGTGCCGAACCCCAACACCGCATAGCCAGCGGCAGCCAGCAATGGGCATGCGTAGTGGACGCTGAAGTCACCGCGCGGATGGCTGAGGATGACGGCCGTCTTCCAGGGTGTGCCGTTCGGTGGGGTCCACAACACGCCACGCACCAGTGCACCGTCGGGGCTGACCAGTCGAATCGACTCACGAGGTATCTCGACGCCCGGATCGTCTTCGGCCAGAGGCCAATAGCTGAGACCGAAGGGACGGGCACCACCCAGGTGAGCATCGAGTTGCAACATGGGCGGCACCCTATTCACGCGTGACTACGGTGGTCGGCATGGAGCTTCGCGTCGTTCGAGTCACCGATCAGTTCGACGAAGCGTGCCGGTTCTACGGCGAAGTGCTGGGTTGGCCCGTGACGCGCGAGTGGGACGAAGGCGGCCGCGGTCGGGTGTTCGGGTACGGTGACGTGGGTCGCGTCGAGCTGATGGAGGGGACCCCATCACCGGTGTCGGGTGTGTTCATGTCGATCGAGACCGACGATGTGGTCTCGTTGCGCGACCGACTGCTGGTCAACGGCACCCCCATCGTCCAACCCATCACCGATCAACCGTGGGGCCACCGCAACATCGGCATCGTCGATCCGACGGGCATCACCCTGGTGTTCTTCCAGAACCTGCACGCTCCACCAGCCGCCGACGACAGCAGCCCGCAGATGCCCTGACGATCAGTCGGCGCGCAGACGCAGGGTGACGGTGACATCCATGGTGTCGTCGCCGCGCACCACGCTGACCGACACCCGGGCCCCAGGCTCGAGGTCGCGGATGGTGCCGATCAGATCGTCGTCGCCGACGATCGAGCGGCCGTCGACCGCCACGACCACGTCGCCGCTCTTCAGACCTGCGTCGTCGGCCGGCGAACCCAGCTCGACCTGTGTGATGACGGCGCCTTGGCCGCCGTCGCGTCGACGTTCCAGGCCGACGCCCAGGTATCCCTGGCTCAACGGCGTGCCGGTGGCCGCCTGACGAAGGGCGGCCAGTTCGGGTAGCAGTTCGCGCACGCTGATCGCGAAGCCGACGTTGTTGGCCGCAGTGTCGACGTCGCTGAAGGCCACCGCTGTGTTGATGCCGACCACGTGACCCGCAGCATCGACCAGGGGACCGCCGGAGTTGCCCGATGAGATCGCTGCGTCGGTCTGGATCAGCCCGTTCAATGCTCCCTCGCGCGTGCTGAGGGTGCGGCCGAGTGCAGACACAACTCCCGACGTGACGCTGGGGTCACCGTCCAAGTCCAGCGCGTACCCGATGGCCACCACCTGGTCGCCCACGTGCACGTCGTCTGCATCAGCGAACGTCGCCACGTCCAATCCCTCGACGTCGATGCGCACGATGGCCAGATCGTTGGCCGGATCGACGGCGATGACGGCTCCGTCGCGCGGCTCGGTCTCGCCGGGCAGTCGCACGTTGACGACCTTGGCATCGGCAACCACATGCGCGTTGGTGACGATCTCGCCGTCGGAGGTCAGGATGACACCGGTGCCGGCCGACTCGCCGGTGACGCCCGCGTCGTTGATCACTCGTTGGATGGCAACGACGGTCGAGCCCACTCGATCAGCGACGGCGGCGACATCGATCGGCGGGTACGGCTGGTCACGCGGAGGCGCCGATGTGATGCCCAGGGTGGATGGCTTGCGTGGGGGCGCCGAACGGCGCTCGGCAATCTGGCCGCCGATGACGGCGCCGAACAGGCCGGCCATCCAGGCCGCGGCGATGATCCCCAACACCACGAGATACGAGCGGCTGAAGAACTTCCGCTTCGGCTTGGCCGGCTCGCCCAGGCGCACCGATGCCGGCATGAGGTGCTCGCTGGCGGCGCGCGGCGTGACCGACGGGTCGGCAAAAGGGGGCGGCGGGGGCGGCTCGATCACCACTGTCTATCGGCGCCCGACCGCAGCGACACAAGGCGGGTTGTGGCCGCGAAAACGACGAAGGGCGAGCCGCTTGGCCCGCCCTTCGTGGTGCATCTTCTTCCAGATCAGCTGGACTGGATCTTGATCTCGATGTCGACACCGGCCGGCAGCTCGATGCGCTGCAAGCTGTCGATGGTCTTGGCGTTCGGGTCGACGATGTCGATCAAACGCTTGTGGACCCGCATCTCGAAGTGCTCGCGTGAGTCCTTGTCGATGTGTGGCCCGCGAATGACCGTGTAGCGGTGCTTGTCGGTCGGCAGCGGGATGGGGCCACGGATGGTGGCGTTGGTGCGGGTCACCGTCTCGACGATCTTGCGCGTCGACTGATCGATGATCTCGTGATCGAATGCCTTGAGGCGGATGCGGATGCTTGATTGAGCCATGGTCGTCGTCGTTTCAGTCGTTGTCGCAGGTCACTTGATGATCTTGGTGACGCGGCCGGCGCCGACGGTACGGCCACCCTCACGGATCGCGAACCGCAAACCCTCGTCCATCGCGATCGGCTTACCCAACTCCACCGTCATCTGCACGTTGTCACCAGGCATCACCATCTCAGTACCCTCAGGCAACTCGACAGTACCCGTCACGTCAGTCGTACGGAAAAAGAACTGCGGCCGGTAATTGTTGAAGAACGGCTTATGACGACCACCCTCACCCGACGTCAACACATACACCTGACCCTCGAAATCGGTATGCGGCGTGATCGAGCCGGGCTTACACAACACCTGCCCACGCTCAACATCTTCCTTCTTCGTGCCACGCAACAACGCACCAATGTTGTCGCCCGCCTGACCCTCATCAAGAAGCTTCTTGAACATCTCCACACCCGTACACACCGTCTTCTGC
>JANNFQ010000601.1:0-2370 GCA_031380045.1 Acidimicrobiaceae bacterium | reverse complement strand
GCGCGGTGGGACCGGCAGTGGTGCTGGGCAGGCGCGGCGCACTGACCTCGATGGACACCGTCTCTTGCGAACCGCCGAACAGGGTGACGTACGCAGGCCGGATGGTGCTCCACGCTGCGGCCAGCCCGATGGGGTTCAGTGCAAAGTCGTCGGTGGATGTGCCCAGGTTGGTGACGGTCAGCGACAGCATCACCGATGTGCCCGGTTCGATGCTGGCGTCGTTGCTCGAGAACCATGCCTGCACCGTCACGGCTGGCAACGCTACCGGTATGCCTCGTTCCGACCGTGGCAAGCCGCCCGGCGGGGCCGCTGGTCAGCGGAAGACGATCCGGTTGCGGCCCTCGCGCTTGGCGGCGTGCAGCGCTTCGCCGGCGCTGGCCAGCACCCGCGACGCGTCGACCGCTCCGCTGCCCACGGCCACGCCGATCGAGGCGGTCAGCTTCACTGCGGGGGGCAAGCCCTGCCATGGGCGGATCGCGATCATCTGCCGTACCCGGTCCAGCACGGCGCGGGCATCGCCCGGCGAGGTCTCGCGCAGCACGATCACGAACTCGTCGCCGCCGAGGCGCACCACCGCATCGCCGCGACGGCAGATGCGCTGCAGGATGCCAGCCAGCTCCTGGAGCAACGTGTCGCCGTGCTCGTAGCTGAAGTTGTCGTTCACCTGCTTGAACCCGTCCAGGTCCAACAAGGCCACACACACCGGTCCGTGGTTCTCCAACACGTCCGGCAGCCAGTGGCTCAGGTACCGGCGGTTCGGCAGGCTGGTCAGTGGATCGGCCTCGCTCAATGCTTCTGTCGACTTCAGCGAGACGCCCAGTCGGACGTGTTCCCAGCGGGCCTCACGCTCGCGCCGCAGCGCCCGGCTGAGTGCATCGAACTGCATGTTCATCACCTCGCGGGCGTCGTCGTAGCGACCGCCTTCCCACAGGATGTCGATGCTGACCGGTGCCGATGAGTTCAGGTACGTCTCGATGCCCAGGGCGCGAGCGCGCTCGGCCGCTTCGGCGATCAAGTCAGATACCGACGGATCGCGGTGCAGGTGCCAGCGGGCAACCGCCTCGCCGATCATCGCCACGACCTCCTCCTCTTGCAGGGCATGACTCGAAGCCAACGTGCGGCAGCGGGCGGCGTCGGCCAAGGCGCCCTCGTGGTGGCCGATCGCGTTCAACAGCACCGAGCGGTGTGCCAACGCGGTGGCTTCGGCGACGACCTCGCAGTGAGCCTGCGAATCCAGCGCCGCAGTCGCGGCGTAGATGCCATCGTGCAGATGGCGCGAGGCGACATCGGGATCGGCCTCGTAGATCATCGCCATGTGAAACGCCGACGACATGTTGGCGTAGGTGAACGTGCGATCGCCCTCGACGCGCGCCAGTCGCAGGGCGCGGTCGTACAACTCGATTGCCGGCAGCGGAAAGTCGCATCGCTGGTACGTGACGGCCATGTTGTGAATGACTTGGTAGTACGCCGGGTCGTTGGGCACACGCTCCATCACGTACATCGCGTCGGCCAACACCTCGCTGGCCTCGGCGTAGCGTTCGCGCAGCATCAGTGCTTCCGCCCGCACGCCCAGGGCATCGGCCAGATCGGCGTAGCACTCTTCGGCGCGAGCTTCTTTGGCCACCATCGCCGCGATCTGCTCGGCACGCTCGCGGTCGTTCACCGACAGCCGGCAGTACGCCTCGCGCATCATCAGATGCAACCGCTCTTCAACCGTCTCTGCTGCTCTCGCGGCGTCGTTGTACAGGTCGGCAGCGCGCAGGTAGAACCCGCGGGATCGTGCCTCGGAAGCCTGCAGGTGCAGGCTTCGAGTATCGGTGTCGGCCCAGTCGCCGTCGAGCTCGTTGGTCATTGAGGTGCTCTCGTTTCCGCCAAGCCCGTACGATGCCCGGTTGTGACTGGCCAGATGTTTCCCGTGCAGCGACCGCGACGCCTCAGGGCTTCGGGTCCGCTGCGCGAGCTGGTGGCCGAGACCCGGCTGCATCCACGGCAGCTGGTCGCCCCGCTGTTCGTGCGCGAAGGCATCGACACCCCGAACCCCATCGTGTCGCTGCCCGGGGTGGTGCAGCACACGCGGGCCAGCCTGCTGGCCGAAGCCCACGAGCTGGCCGATCTTGGCGTTGGCGCGTTGATCTTGTTCGGTATCCCGTCCACCAAGGAGTCCATCGGCACGAAGGCGTTCGATCCTGAGGGGATTGTGCAGTTGGCCCTGGCCGACCTGCACGAAGCCGTGGGTGATCGCATGGTGGTCATGGCCGATCTGTGCGTCGACGAGTACACCGATCACGGTCATTGCGGTGTGCTGGACGGGCACGGCTCGGTCGACAACGACGCGACGCTCGAGGTCTATGCGAAGATCGCCGTTGCCCA
>JANNFQ010000584.1:0-17795 GCA_031380045.1 Acidimicrobiaceae bacterium | reverse complement strand
TACCTCTGCTTCGAGGGCGCGGAGAAGATCCATCACCGCTTCGCACATCACGAGGAGAAGAGCGACCTCCCGGCCGTGGCGATCGACGCCGACCACGAGGAGAAGACGATCGCCGGTGCCATTCGAACCGACTTCATCCTGTCTGGAGAGATCATGGTGATCTCCCTCAAGGAGGTGATCGACGAAGGGTTCATCTCGCGGGCCGTCATTCTGTTGGTGGTTGCCGTCTTGATCACCGCAGTGGTGTACGGGGTGGTCGCGTTGATCGTGAAGATGGACGACGTCGGCTTACGCATGGTGCAATCGGGGGGTCGGCGGGCCCAGCGAATCGGACGGGGAATGGTGGCCGGCATGCCCAAGCTGCTTGCACTGCTCTCCACAGTCGGGACGGCCGCGATGGTATGGGTCGGCGGCCACATCTTGATTGGCGGCGCGGACGAACTCGGTTGGCAAGGCCCCTACGACCTCGTTCACTCCCTGGAAGCCCCAGTGCGTGATGTCGCCGGAGTTGGGGGCGTGCTGGTGTGGCTGGTGAACACCGCAGCTTCGGCGGTGGTGGGGTTGGTCGTCGGGTTCGCCGTGGTCGCCGCGGTGTTGCGCCTGCCCCGCGGCCGGCGCAACGCGGCATCCGCCGCGCACTGACCGAGGAAAGAACGACGTGACAACACGCTGCTGACGACGACCGAGGTCAGTACGGCGGCAGCATCCTTCCCACCAGTGGCAGCCGAGCCTCGCCCCAGGCGACCAGGCCCCCGTGCAGGTGGGCGACGCTGGTGTATCCGAGGGTGTGCAACGACAGCGCCGCGAGCGCCGAGCGAGCGCCGTCACCGCAGTACAGCAGCACACGCACGTTCGGTCGAAGCCGCGGGTCGTACCCTGCGTTGGTGGGATCGGCGCGGAACTCCAGCAAGCCACGCGGCACGTGGATTGCGCCGGCAATGCTGCCGACCGACACGCGCTCGTCGGTCTCGCGCACATCGACGACAACCGTGTAAGCGTCGTCTGCTTCGGCAGCGAACTGGTCGGGATTCAGCAAGCCAACTGACGCGCCGGCCTGCTCGACGAAGGTGGTGACGGTGCTCATTTCGCGATGATCTCCGACTTCATGCCGTAGGCGATGTACAGCAGCTCCGCTTGCTCTTGTTGGCCGATGCCGTGTTGCTGCAGCGCGGCCAAGATGTCGTCGAGGACGGCAACGTATTCGGCATGGGTGATGCCCATGCCAGCGTGGGCCTCGGGCATAGAGAGGCCGTCGTAGGTGACAAGACCGCTGAGGCCGGTCGCGAAGAACTCGATGGCCAGCCGGGTCAACTCGGCCGGCGGCTTCTTCGCTGCGCGAAAGCGCTCACCGCATACCGGGTTCTCCAGGTGGAGTTGGACGACGTCTGGCACGATCTTCTCGAGGCCGGCGCGGCCGCCGATCCGTTCGAACAGGGTGGCTGGTTGGGCGCTGACGTCGGACTGTTCAGTGATGGTCATGGTCGCTCCTCGTGTCGGTGGCGCCGGGCGGCGCCGTGGTCGAGGGCATGGTGCGCCGGTCAGCGTTCCCCAGACGTTCCCGCTGCTTCTCTGGGCGACGCCCGGCCAGGGAACGGGCAGGGAACGCGGCGAATGGCACCATCGGGTCATGATCGAGCACGTGAGCGTCACACACATCGACACACAGGTACGGCTGGCGCGGGCCGCAGCCGAGAACCTGCGACCGGCTGATCTGGCTTCGGAGCTGGAGCATGGTGATCTGGTTCTGATCGATGTGCGCGAGCCGGACGAGCTGGGCGATGGCGTCATCGAGGGATCGGTCAGCGTCCCGCGGGGTGTCATCGAGTTCGCCGCCAACCCCGCCGACCTCGCTCACCGAGCGGTCCTCGTTCCTTCCCGACGCGTGGTGGTGTACAGCAACACAGGCTCCCGGTCGGCCCTCGTCGTGCATGCCCTCTATGCGTTGGACTACCGCGACGTCGCCCACCTCGCTGGCGGACTGGCATGCTGGATCGCCGATGGTCGTCCGGTGGTGACACAGTCGGCGATTGCATGAGCCCGGCCGCGCCGACCCGGGCGTGGCAGGTTTCACTCGAGGGACGGAAGGGAGCGATGCGGGTGGCAGCGGAAACCGTGCACATCCGTCTCCTCGGTGGGTTCGAGGTGACGGTCGATGGAGGGGTAGCGGTCACGCGGTTCCCGACCCGTCGTTCGGGTGAGATGGTGCAACTGCTTGCGCTCGCGCCCAGCCGTCGACTGTTGCGCGACCAGGTCATCGACGCGCTGTGGCCGCAGCTCGACATGTCAGCAGGCGGCGCGAACCTGCGCAAAGCGGCATATCACGCCCGCCAGGCGCTCGGTCACCCGGGTGCTGTCGGACTGCACCAGCAGCACGTGCAACTGTTTCCTGGCGCCGTCGTCAGCACCGACGTCGACCAGTTCGTCGGCGCCGCCGACGCGGCACTCGCTGTCGGTGATCCCGTCGGGGCTCGTGCTGCAGCGATGCTCTATGCCGGTGAGTTGCTGCCGGGCGCCCGATACCAGTCATGGGCCGACGATCAGCGACGCGTCGTCGCATCTCGGCACCTCGAGCTGCTGCGCCTGGCAGGGCAGTGGGACCGTGTGCTCGAACTCGATCATCTGGACGAGGCGGCGGCCCGTGAGGTCATGCGTAGTGCGCTGCGCGAGGGGCAACGCCATCGTTCGATCGCGGTGTACGGACGGCTGCGCTCGGCACTGTCGCTCGATCTCGGCGTGCTGCCGCAACCGGCTACGGACGAGCTGTACAGCCGGTCGCTGGAAGGACTGGTTCCTGCCGTTCCGTCCTTCGTCGGCCGCGCACAGGAACTGGCCATCGTCGATGCACTGCTGCGGCGGTCGCGTGACAGCGCCCTGGTGTTGGTGCGCGGGTCAGCCGGAAGCGGCAAATCGTCATTCGTCCACGCCGTGGTCGAACGAGCGCGACAGAGAGGGGGCGCGGCTGCTCTCGTGCTTGCCGATGCACCCGACGATGCCTTTGCCACCCTGAGTGCAGTGGTGGAGGAGTTGCTGCTCCGCGTGCCGTCCGCCGCCGAGCAATTGAACGATCGCACGCGTGCGGTGCTGGCGCGGTTGACGCCCGTCGCTCATCCAGCCGATGCGTTGGAGATGCCGCTCACCCGCCATCAGTTGATCGGGGCGGTTCATCGGCTGATGGACGTCGCAGGGGATCGTGTGGTGCTGGTGGTCGACGACGCGCACCGCGCCGATGACAGTTCGCTCGAGGTCCTGGCGCAGCTCACCGAACGCTCCGATGCCGGGCCGCTGGTGATGCTCTCCTACCGAAACGGTGCCGTGAGTCCGGGGACGAACCGCGCAATCGCCAGGGCCGCACGGCATGGCATGCCCACCACCATCGAGCTCGGGCCGTTGGACGACGATGCGCTCCGGTCCCTCGCGCGGTCGCTCGGTGCGCCGGCCGACGACGATGCCATCCAGACGTTGGCGGCAGCGTCAGAGGGCAATGCCTTCTTCGCAGTCGAGCTGTGCCGGGCACGCTCGATCGGCAGCGAGTTGCCGGCGTCACTGCTCGACATGATCAGCCGTCGGTTTCTCGACCTCGACGTCGACATCATCGCCTGGCTCCGGCGCCTCTCGTTGGTCAACGGCCCGCTCGATCTCGCGTCGGTCGTTGCCCTGACAGGCTGCGTCGATGACGAGCTGACGCGACTGCTCGACGTGGCGATGGCCTCCGGTGTGCTGCTCGTGCACCAAGGCATGTATGGCTTTCGCCATGAGCTCGTGCGGCGCACGCTGTCCGATCAGCTCGCACCACACCACGCCGTGGCCATCCATCGCGACGCCGCCCGCCGGCTGGCGGACCTCGGGGTGCGGCCGGGCGTCGTGGCCCACCACTGGCTGTCAGGGGGCCGCCCGGAGCGCGCTGTGGAATGGTTGCTGCGCGCTGCCGACGACGCTGTCGGCCTCGGTGGCTACCCCGCTGCCGTCGAGCAACTCGACCACATCATCGAGCACAATCGTGACCATGCCGACGCGCTGCGCCGACGGGCCGCCGCCCTCGACGCAATGGGCGATCCGCGTGCCATCGCCGCCTACGACGACGCAGCCCGCGTGGCGTCGCCCGACGAGGTTCACGAGCTCCGGCCGTTGCAGGCACTGGCGATGGTGAAGCTCGGCGATCCCGAAGGTGGGATGCGCGTCATTGCCGGTGCCGAACCGAAGCGGCTCGAATCACAACTGGCCAAGGCCCTCGCCTACTGCGGAGCCGGACTGATGGGCCATGCCGACCCACACGTGGGCGCGCGCCTTGCCGCCGAGGGCCGCCGGCTTGCGCTGCACGCCGGCGACCCGTCGGCGATCGTCGTCGCGTCGTGGGCACAGGCGGGTGCGGCCCACGCCCAGGGCGAGTTGCGAACCAGCCTGCGCACCGACCTGCACGACACTCAATCGCTACCTCGGCTGGCGGTGTCGGTGTTCGACGGGCAGTTGTGCATCACCCAGCGACTGCTCTACGGATCGCGGCCGTACGACGACGTCATCCGCTGGGCGGAGGCCTTCGGTGAGGAGGCCGAGCGGCTCGGCGCGGCGCGCGGCCGTGCGTTCGCGACGACGTTGCGCGGCGAGGCCGAACTGCTGTCGGGTCGCCTCGACGACGCAGACCGCGACCTGCGGCTTGGCCGAGCGATGCACCACGACATGGGTGCCGCTACCGGCGAGGCCTTCTCGCTGCAACGCCTTGCCGAGGTTGCCGGGGCACGAGGCGATTTGCGCGTTGCGAGCCGCCTGCTCGATGAGTCGTTGGCCGTCGCACGTGAGAGCGACGTCGGGTTTCATCTGTTCGACCGCATCTACGGTGCTCGTATCGCGATGGCCGCGGACTCTGGCGCCGCGTTGGCTGCCGTTGACGAGGCGGAGGATCTGGTACGTGGTCCACTCGAGACCTGCCCCGGTTGTCGCATCACCTTGGCCGTGCCAGCTGCACTGGCGTTGGCGAAGGCCGGCGAGCTCGATCGGCTGGCGGCGTACGAGGCGTCGTGCGAGTGGCTGGCCGACGTGGTCATGCAGCTCCCTGCTTGGTACGCGGCGATCGATGAGGTGCGCGGCCATCGCTGCATCGCCTTGGGCGACGTGGCGGCCGCTCGTGCACATCTCGGCGAGGCGTTGCGCGGGTTTCGGGAAGCGGGTCAGCCGCGCGATGTCGCTCGCTGTGCAGCCGACCTCGGCCGCCTGGAGGCTTGACGGTCGTCGTCAGGGGCGCGACGAAGCGATGCGTCTGGACGAGCTGCGGCTGCGCGCCGTGGACGTCCGCGCCGAGCGGCGCCTACACGGCCGGCTGAACCACGAGCCAGCACGCAGGCCCTCCCTGTTGCCTCATCGTCGCATGCTTGTTCGAAGTCGTTGTAGGGTCGGGCGTCGCTAGCTGGGGAGGCGGACGGAATGGTGAGCGCGTCGAAGCCACTGGACGGTGTGCGCGTCGTCGACCTGAGCCAAGTGGTGTCCGGGCCGTACGCCACCATGATCCTTGCCGAGCAGGGAGCCGACGTGGTGAAGGTCGAGCCACTGGGCACCGGTGATCCCATCCGCGAGACCGCCATCCGCCGTGGCAACACGTCGTCGTTGTACCTCAACCTCAATCGTGGCAAGCGCTCGATTGCTGTCGATGTGCAGAGTGAGGCCGGCCGAGCGATCGTGTTGGATCTCATGGCGGGCGCCGACGTGGTGGTGCAGAACTTCCGACCTGGTGTGATCGACCGTCTGGGCCTCGGCTATGCCGAGGCGCGAGCACGAAACGCTGGCGTCGTCTACGTCTCGATCAGTGGGTATGGCCCCGACGGGCCCCATGCGCACCGGCCGATCTACGACCCGATCATCCAGGCCCTCGTCGGGGTCGTCGCCCGCCAGCAGAGCGAGGCGATCCCACTGCCCGATCTGGTGCGCAACGTGATGATCGACAAGGCGACCGCGCTGACCGTGGCGCAGGCGGTCTGCGCAGCCCTCGTGCGCAGCGGACGCACGGGCCAGGGTGACCACCTCGTGATCCCGATGCTCGACGTGGGTATGTACTTCTTCTGGCCCGACGGCATGGCCGACTTCACCTTCGTCGGCGACGGTGCCGAACCGGGCCCACGCATCGCTGACGTGTACAAGCTGACCCGGTGTGTCGACGGCCAGATCGTGCACTTCGAAGGCACGTACGCCCAGCTGTTCGGCCTGTATCGAACCATCGGCCATCCCGAGATGGAGCACGACCCGCGGTACAACGGGGCCGACGGAAAGCTGAGCGCCGACAGCTGGGGGTACATCGATGGAGTGGTCGAGCAGGCGTTCAGCGAGATGACGGTAGCGGCGGCCGTCGAAGCACTGCATGCTGCTGGTGTCCCTGCGGCACCAGTCAACGAACCGCACCAGGTGATCGAGGACCCGCAGGTGGTACACAACCAATCGTTGCACACGTGGGACCATCCGGTCGCGGGCACGTTGCGCCAGCCGCGTCACCCCGTCAGGTTCGCTTCCAGCCCAACGCCCGTGCTGGAGTTCGTCGATGCGCTGGGTGAACGCACCGACGAGATCCTGCTGGAGCTCGGTCGCTCGCAGACCGAGATCGAGGAGTTGCGGTCGGCCGGCATCGTCGCCTGACGCGAATTTCAGACGCGATGCAGTAGTGCTGAGAGATGGAGTTGCAGGGGTTCTCCGACCGCGGCCATGCGTACCTCGTAGCGCAACACGTCACCGTCCACCGTCACATCGCGTTCGACCTCGGCGACCACTTTCGCCGTGGACGTGCGTGACATCGTCGTCGAGCGCAGGCGGATCGAACGCTCGGCTCCGTGGTGGTCCAGCGTGCCCTCGTCGACCTCGATGATGCCCGTCGGATGGGCCAGCACCAGTTCGACGATGCCAGGGTGCGGCATGCGCCAGTAGCCCGACTCGGCGTGCAGCGGTCGCCCGTCGTCCACCGCTGTCGTGCGCTGGGTGTAGGCCAGGAACGGCTTGCCGACATGACCGAAGGTGATGGTCTCGTCGTAGTCGAACGGTTCGATCGACGGGTACTCGCCGTGACCGCGACCGGTCCACGTGCCCAGCAGGTACTGGAACGGCTGCACGTTGGGGTGCAGCGGCGGCCGCTCGGTCACAGATGCGCCCCGGCAGCCGCCTGCACGGCAGCGATGATCGGATCCCAGTCGGCTCCGGCCTGTCGGGTGACGGTGACGAAATCGTTCACGCCGAACACGGATGCCACCCCACCGGCAGCAAACACGTCGGCGGCGAACGGGATGGATGCCGCTTGATCGACGCTGGTTGCGTTGAACATGGCCGGCAGCTTCGTGTCCAGGGTGAACTTCGTCGCGTCGGGATTCGGTGTCGAGGAAGGAGTCGCAGTGGCCACACCCCGATCGTACGCCCGGGTGACCACTGCGCCTCCTCGCTGCTGATTGCCTCGACCCAACGTCAAGCCGAGATGAGCACCCACTGCTTCGTGGTCCAGATGAACACGTCGCCCTCCTGCATGGAGCCCTGGGGAACGAGCGTCAGATTGCCGTCGTCGTCACTGCTGTACGTGAACGAGAGTTCGGTGCGGTCGGACCACGTGAAGGTGACTGTGTCGTGGAACACCTCGAAGGTGCCCTCCCCGGTATCGGAACTGCTGGTTTCTTCCATCTCCCAGCGCTCACCATCGAGTCGGATGGTGAAAGTGTTCGGAAACACCTCGGCCAGAGCCTCGGGCGACGAGTCGCCGACCGTGCCGTGGCCGATCGCGTCATCGTCGGTGATCGTCCACTGATACGTGCCGTGCAAGGGCAGGTCCTCGGCGCTGCCGTCGGCGGTCGAGTCGCCTGTTGCTGCGAGCGTGAACGGGTGCGATTCCCAGACCACGTGGTGCTCGCACTCGCCGTGGTCATCCTCGAGGTTCGACAGCGTGAGGTGCTCGCCGTCGAACGTCCACTCGAAGGCCAACGTCCCTGCCACGCCGGGCTCGGTGAACTCCACACGATCTCGGAACACTTCGTACGAGGCGACGAATCCCACGTCGAGCTCTCCGCCCGCAACGGCTTCCCGCAACACGACCTGTCCGTCGGCGATGGTCAACTCCAGCTCCCGGTCGTCGTAGCTGCTCAGACCGCATCGGTCGGCAGCGTCCTGCTGCGTGATCGATGTCGTCAAGGTGCCTTCAGGAAATTGGCCGGCAACCGGTTGTTGCTTGGTCGGGGTCCAGGGATGTGCCGCCATCAACAACTCGAATGGGCTGCCCGCCGGCAATACCGAGGTGAACACCAGGCGGTTCCCGTCGAGCGACCAGTTGGCAGAAACGGTGTCGACGCCGTCCGTCATCTCGACACGGTCGCGGAACACCGAATACGTGCCTGCGAAGCCGGCCTCGTTCGTCGTTGGTTGCAGCACGCTGAACTGGTCTCGGTCGAACACCATCGTGAAGACCCCGGTGGCATCCGGTTCGAGGCCGAAGTCGGTGTAATCCTGGGCAGTGATGGTTGCTTGATATGTGCCTCCAGGGAAACCGTCTGCCGCGCCGACTTCGGTGGTGGCGAGGTCATCGCACTTGGCCGTGTCGGGTCGTGCGCCGAGGCTTTCCTTGATCGAGGTGATCTGATCCAACCAATCAGCGTTGGTCGGCGACGCAGCGATTTCGGCGTACACGGGCTGGACCGCCGTCCGCAGCGCGGCCAGCGCCTCGTCGCCTGCGACGACCAGTGCCATGCCGTGTTCGCACAGCGTGTTGGGCGAGATCGTGTCCTCGTCGCGAGAGTCGTTCATCGCGTTGTCGAACGCGTTGTCGGCAGCTTCCGTCAGCACGCCTCGTTGCTCATCCGACAGCGAATCGAATCGGTCCGCGTTCATGACCAGCACGAGCGGCCGAGGCCACAGGTTGAGGTCGGCGGTGACGTATCCGGCACCGTCCCAGTAACGATTCCCGACGATCGATGCCAGCTGCTGGTCCATCGCGTCGAGACCGTCGAGCTCGGCGCCAGAGGGAAGGTCCTGTGGTGTCGCTCCGAGCACGCTCATGGTGGATGCCGCGAGGTCGGACGTGCCGATTCCGACCACCGATCCGGCGAAGTCACCGGGCGAGGTGTACGCCTTCTCGACGCCCAACAGCTTGCGCATCGGACCGGGCAGGACACCGATACCGGCGAGGTCGATCGTGCCGAGCGACTGCAGCATCTGCTTCGGCACGCCAGCCTCGAACACCGCCTGTTCCAGGTCGAGGCTGTCGACCAGCATCGGCGCCAGGAGCGGCTGGAAGCTGGTGACGCCCACTCGGTCGAAGACACGCGCGCCGACCCATGCAAGGTCGGCATCGCCGGCCTGCACGTCGTTGATCGTGCCGATCTCGGCGTCGCTTTCTCCCAGGCGCCATCCGTTGGCGAACTCAATTTTCAGGGTGCCGTCAGAACGAGCGGCGACCTCGCCGGCATAGCTGACCAGTTGACTCGGTGGCGTGTCATTCGGTTGCGCCAGCGTGAGGACCACCGTCTCGGTGGTGCCCTCACCACCGGCGCGATCGGTACCGCTGCCCCCGCATCCACTCATGACGGCAGCTGCTGTCAGCATGGCCACCCCAGCACACGATCTCGATGTACGCACGACAAACCCCCTGGTCAAAGTATCTCTCGATGGTACGAAGGGTGCCGTCGCGTGGGCATCGGGGCAAGCGCTGCAGTTCCGCGTCGTCTGGCAGGGTTTACCCGGCGTCGCTGGCCCCTCATCGAGGGAGAACCCTTGGTCGTGAACAGGGTGTGCCCGGAAGTCGGGTGGCCCCGGGCGTGCGACGATGGACATCGTGCTGCGACGCGTCGCTCTGTGCCTGGTTGGTCTGGTCGTGGGACTGACGACGCGTGCGATCGCGGTGAACGATGCCGCGTTCTCATTTGCCGGCCGATCGTGGATCGACATGGTGTTGCTGTTGGCCGCCGGCTGGAGCATCGTCATCTCAGCCATTGTGATCGTTGTCCGCCGTACCCACGTTCCGTTGGCGTGTGCACTGGCAGCCACAGGGATCGCCTGGTTCGTGGCCGAGTGGGACAACCCGCGCGTCGACTCCTCGTTCATCTTCACCGTTGGCCTGTCACTTGGCTATCTCTGCCCCGGTGCGGTCACCTGGGTTGCATTGTTGAATCCTGCCGGTCGTCTGGACGGCATGTTGGAATGGGCGATCGGGTTGACGGCGACCACATCTGCCCTTGCCCTTGGCGTACTGCCAACGACGCAGTTCGACCCCGATCGATCGGGCTGTGCATCGTGCCCCGACAACCTGATCGGGATGGAAGCGGATGGCGGCGCCGTCCACTCACTCGGCAGGGCGTGCCTTCGAGCGGCGCTCGTGGTGATCGTCATCACCATCGTCGTCTTGGGCTGGAGGTTGTTCCAGGCCAGCTCGCCGCGTCGCCGCAGACAGGGCCCGGTGGTTCTGGCATGCATGGCGTTCCTGACCGCCAGCGGGTGGTTGTACGCGATCAACATCGATCGAGGATTCGTCGCCAGCGGCACCGCCGAACACAGGCTGTGGATCGCCCAAGCCTTCGCACTGGTCGCGATCGCGGCCGTGGTGCTGGTCGATCCATTGCGCACGCGCCTGGTGCGATCTGCGGTCGCTCGCATCGTGGTGCGGCTGGATCAGTCCAGCGGTGAAGGGCGCGTTCGCGAGTCGTTCGTACGTGCGATCGGCGACGACGACCTGGAGATCGTCTACCCGATGGACGACGCGCAACATGGCGAGCCGACGTATGTGGACGCGCAGGGCCAACCGGTTCACCCGAGTGGGTCGGCTCGGTCGTCGACCTCGCTGATCAGGAGTGGGCACAAGGTCGCGCTCCTGATGCATCGACCGAGCCTCGTCGTGGATCCGCTCGTGGTCGAGGAGGTGCTGGACGCGTGCTCGCTGATCCTTCATCACGAGCGACTGCAAGCCCACTTGCGCGCTCACGAGCGTGAACTGAAAGCCTCGCGCAGCCGCATCGTCGATGCGGCCGACTCCGAACGGCGACGGCTGGAACGCGACCTTCACGACGGCGCCCAGCAGCGACTGGTCGGCGTGCTGATGACTGCCCGGTTGGCGGCGTCCAGGACCGGAGGCGATGCCGGGCTCGTCAGCGCGGTCGATCACATCGCGCGCGAGACGGAAGCGGCGATCGTGGAGTTGCGCAGCATCGCGCAGGGTATACATCCAGCCGTCCTCAGCGACGAGGGGTTGTCCGCCGCATTCGAATCGCTGGCCGAAGGCGCGCCGCTGGAGATCTGCTGCATGACGAGCGCCAGATTCCCGGTGGCTGTCGAACACGCTGCCTATCGAGTCGTTGCCGAGTCGGTACGTTGCGGACCGACCCGCGTCACTGCACTGGACCGAGAAGGACATCTCGTGATCGACATCAGGACGACGTCGATACCGACAGCGCTCGTCGAACTCGAAGATCGAGCCGGCGCCGCCGATGGTTGGATCGATCTCACCGAGTCCGAGGACGGCGATGTCTTGATTCATGTGGAGTTGCCGTGCGCATAGCCATCGCCGACGACTCGATGCTGCTGCGCGAGGGGCTGGCGCGACTGCTGGCCGATGCGGGATTCGTCGTGACTGCGACGGTGGCTACGGGCGACGCTCTGGTCCAACGTGTGGCGGCCGATCCACCTGATGCCGTGATCGTCGACATCAAGATGCCGCCGACCTTCACTGACGAGGGGCTGGTTGCCGCTCAGACGATTCGACGGGATCACCCCGGTGTCGGGGTCCTGGTGCTGTCGCAATATCTCGACGCTCGGTATGCGGTGCGGCTCTTGGAAGAGGTACCGGACGGCGTCGGCTATCTGCTCAAGGAGCGCGTGTCGGACCTCGCCGTCCTGGGAGACGCCGTGCGTCGAGTGGTCGACGGCGAATGCGTGGTGGATCCGACGATCGTGTCCCGCCTGATGAAGCGTCGGCGGGAACGCACGCCGATCGACACGCTCACCGAACGGGAACAATCCGTGCTGACGTTGATGGCGGAGGGCCGCACCAACCGGGGAATCGGCGAAATGCTGTCGTTGAGTGGCAAGACCGTCGAGGCGCACGTCGGTCAGATCTTCCAGAAGCTCAGCCTCGAACAGTCTGCGAACGACCATCGCCGTGTACTCGCCGTCGTGATGCGCTTGCGTGCGGGCCCTTCGGAGACCCTGTGAAACCGTTGACGCTCGTGTTGGTGGACGACCACGTGAACTTTCGCACCCGTGCCCGCGACTTGCTCGAGGGCTTCGGCTTCGTGGTGATCGGCGAAGCAGGAAACGGCACCGAAGCATTGCGCACCGTTCGGACCCTTCGTCCTGACGTCGTGTTGCTGGACATCGTCCTTCCCGAGCTGGACGGCTTCGCCGTCTGTGAGCAGCTCGCCGCCGAACGATGTGAGTCGACCATCGTGTTGACATCAACACGCTCGGCCTCGGTGTACCGCCGACGGTTGACGACCTGTTCGGCCCGAGGGTTCATTCCCAAGCATGAACTGACCGGCGCATCACTTGCTTCGATGATCGAGCGGCGGTGACCATCTCGTCGATTCGAGCCGCCGATGCAACGACCGGAGTTGTCATCCTCGTGGCCGGGTTCCTGTTGTGGCGACGACGCCCTGCCAGTCGAGTGGGCATCCTCACCGTCGTTGCCGGCGCAACGTGGTTCGCCGGAACTCTATGGCCGGCGGCCGCGTTCTTGCATCGGGGCGCGCTGGTGCACGTGTACTTCGCGTATCCCACGGGGCGACTCGTTTCCAAGCGCGACAAGGTGGTCGTGCTGGCTGCGTACATCGCGTCCACCGACTGGCTGACTCGGCATGACGGGATGATCGTGCCGATCTGGTTGGCGATCGCCGCAGCAGCGGTCGTCAACTACATGGTCAGCTCAGGAGTTGCGCGCAGGGCCCGGATCCCGGCGCTTGCTGCCACGATCGGTCTGGTCGCAGTTGTGGAGTTGGCCGCTCTGAACCGGACGCTCGACTGGCGGGTGGATCGTCAGATGCTGTGGGCGTACCTGGGAGGGGTGACCGTCGGCATCATCGCACTGACCGTGGATCTTGCTCGTTCGAACTGGTCAGGTGCGGTGGTGACGAATCTGGTCGTCGATCTCGGGACGGATCAACCCGCCGACACCCTCGAAGGCGCCATCGCCGGAGCTCTGGGTGATCCGACCTTGCGCATCGCCTACCGCTTGCCGGGCACAGACCGCTTCGTCGACGACCTCGGCCGCGACGTCGATGTGTGGGGGAACATCCCGAGACGAGCCGTCACTCCGATCAGCGATGAGCGGGAACTGATGGCGTACCTGGTCCACGACGATGCAGTCTTGGACGACCCGACCCTTGTCGCTGCGGTCGCGGAATGTGCGCGCCTTGCGGTGTCGAACGCACGGATGCAGGCCGCCACGCGAGAGCGTGTGGCGGCGCTCGACGCCTCACGCCGACGGATCGTCGAGGCCGGCCACCGGCAACGGCAACGTCTGGAGGAAGAGCTCGCCGACGGTGTCGAGCGACGGCTGGGGCGTGTGGCGGGGCACGTGCGGGACGCACGCGACCGGGGCTCCGCCCCGCTGATCGCCGTGCTCGACGACCTTGCCGCCGAGCTCGTCGCTGTCGGCCACGAGCTTGCTGACCTGATCGCGGGGATCCATCCCCGCTCGCTGGCCGAGGGCGGACTCGGCTCGGCACTGTCAGCGCTTGCCACGCGCGCGACGACGCCGACCGAAGTGCGCGTCGCAGCGGTCGCGATGTCTCCGCTGGTCGAATCGACCGTGTACTTCGTGTGCTGTGAGGCATTGACCAACGTGGTCAAACACTCCGCGGCGACCCTGGCCCAGATCCACGTGGAGATGGACGAGGCGTACGTCACCACCACCATTAGCGACAACGGGGTCGGCGGCGCAGACCTCACACGAGGAACCGGGCTGCGTGGTCTCTCCGACCGGGTGGAGGCGCTGGGCGGCCGGTTGCGCATCGAATCCCGGGCCGGCCTGGGGACCAGCGTCCAAGCGATCGTGCCGACCGCGATCGTGGGCGCACGGCTGGGGTAACTTCAGGAGCCGATGCCCCGGCACGGGGGTCACCCAGCGGGAGGCTGTAGTGGCGAGACCAGTCATTCTGACCGTCGACGACGACGTGGCGGTCTCGCAGGCCGTCGCCCGCGATCTTCGGGTGCGATATGCCGAGCGGTACCGCATCATTCGTGCGACGTCGGGTGCAGAGGCACTGACCGTGCTGGAGGAACTGGGTCGGCGCGACCATCCCGTTGCCCTGATCCTGTCTGATCACCGCATGCCCGAGATGACCGGGATCGAGCTGCTCGAGCGCGCTCGACCGATTGCACCGGGCGCCAAGCTGCTGCTCCTCACCGCGTATGCCGACACCGAGGTGGCGATCACCGCGATCAACGAGATCGGTCTCGATCACTATCTGATGAAGCCGTGGGCGCCACCAGAAGAGCGCCTGTACCCCGTGCTGGACGATCTGTTGGACGAGTGGGACACCGCCAACAGCCAGCGATTCGAAGGCGTCCGCGTGGTCGGCAACCGGTGGTCGGAACGCAGCTATGACACGCGCATGTTCCTGGCCCGGAACTACGTGCACTACCAGTGGCTCGAGATGGAGTGCGACCCCGAGGCGCAGCGACTGCACACCTTGTTCAGCTCGGCCGATGGTCAGCTGCCCCTGGTGCTGCTGCCGGATGGCACGGTGTTGCACGGCGCCAGCACACTCGAGCTGGCCGGTGCGCTGGGTCTGCACACGACCACCGACTCGGCCCTGTACGACGTCGTCATCGTCGGCGCCGGTCCCGCTGGTCTGGCGGCGGCCGTCTATGCGGCCTCGGAGGGCTTGCGAACCGCAGTCATCGAACGCGACGCGCCGGGCGGGCAGGCGGGCCAGAGCGCGCGCATCGAGAACTACCTCGGCTTTCCCAACGGGCTCAGCGGCGCGAATCTGTCGCATCGAGCGGCGACACAGGCCCGCCGTCTGGGCGCCGAGATGGTGCTGGCGCGCAACGTGCAGGCGCTGGAAACGCGTGGCTCGATCCATGCACTTCGCTTCGATGATGGCACCGAGATCGAGGCGCGTGCCGTGGTCGTCGCCACGGGTGTGTCGTACCAGTTGTTGACCGCCGACGGGTTGGCCGACTTCACCGGCAGAGGCGTGTACTACGGCGCCTCGGCCAGCGACGCCCGCACGACCGAAGGCGACGATGTGTATCTGGTGGGGGCCGCCAACTCGGCCGGTCAGGCCGCGCTGCACCTCGCACAGTACGCACGCCGCGTGGTCATGCTGGTGCGCGGCAGTTCGCTGGATGCGTCGATGTCCAAGTACCTCGTCGACCGAGTACTGGCCGCCGACAACATCGAGGTGCGGCTGCGCACCGAGATCGCTCGCGGCGGCGGATCGGATCACCTCGAGTGGCTGACCCTCGTGAACAGAGACGACGGCACTCAGGAAGAGGTGAAGGCGAACTGGTTGTACGCATTCATCGGGGCGAAGCCGCGCACCGACTGGCTGGCCGACGCGGTTGCGCGTGACGAGCACGGGTTCATCCTGACGGGCCCAGACGTGGCCGCGCTGGTTGCCGCCGACCGCGCTGATCGCGCCGGATGGTCGCTTCGACGACCGCCCTTCCTGCTGGAGACCAGCGCACCTGGAGTGTTCGCGGCGGGCGACGTGCGGCGTGCCTCGATGAAGCGAGTGGCGTCGGCAGTGGGGGAAGGCTCGAGCGCGATCAGCAACGTGCATCTGTACTTGGAAACCGTATGAGCCTGCTGGACGATCTGAAGACGGCGTCGGTCACAGCCGAGCTGGACGATCAGCAGCGCACCCAACTGATCGATGTCGGGCATGAGGTCCACTTCGCGCCCGACGACCAGCTGTTCATCGAAGGACGCCGGGCCGACCTGCTGTGGATCCTGCTGGAGGGTCAGATCGAGTTATCGCGTCGGATCGCCGATCGAACCATGGTGCTGATGACGATGACCACGCCGGGTCAGTGGGCGGGCGGTCTGGCTGCGTGGGGCGACGGCGACGGCGTGTACCGCGCGTCCGGTCGTGCGGTGTCTTCTGGCCGATGCCTGGCCGTGCCGGCTGACGCGCTCGGGTCGCTGGTCGGCGAGTGGTCGCCCTTCGCCAAGCACATGGTCAACGGGGTGTATCAGACAGTTCGCAGCATCGATGCGGCGGCACGCGAGCGCGAGTCGTTGGTGGCACTGGGAACGTTGGCCGCAGGCCTGGCCCACGAGATCAACAACCCTGCGTCGGCGTCGATGCGCGCCGTCGAGGGGCTGCGCAACGCCAGTGACTACATGTTGACCTCGCTGGTTGCCCTGGCCGAACAGGGCATCGCCGCCCATCAGTTCCTGCAACTGGACCGCGTGCGCAGCGAGCTCCAGCAACGCCCCGAAGCCGACGACGGCGCCATTCAGCGAGCCGATCGAGAGGAGTTCATCGGCTCGTGGCTCGAAGACCACGATGTCGGCATCGCCTGGCACCTGGCGCCAGTACTCGCCAGGTCGGGAGTCGACCGCGCGTGGCTCGAAGAGCTCGTGGCCATCGTCGGCCCCGATGGGTTGTCTGCCGCTGTGCGTTGGATCACCAGCGCGGTCGGGATGATGTCGATCCTGTCGGAACTGGCTGATGCGACGTCGCGGATCTCGCATCTGGTCGAGGATGTGAAGACCTACTCGTCGATGGACCGCGCCGAACTTCGTCGCATCGACGTGACCGGCGGGATCGACAGCACGCTGACGATGTTGGCAGCCAAGCTGCACGACATCGAGGTGATTCGCAGCTATGGCGGCGACGCCCCAGAGGTCGAGGTCTACGCAGCCGAGCTCAATCAGGTCTGGACGAATCTGATCGACAACGCCATCGATGCGATGGAGGGCCACGGCACGCTGCGCATCGCAACGCGCTGCGAGGGAACCGACCTGGTGGTCGAGATCACCGATAGTGGGCCCGGCATCGATCCGGCGGTGTTGAACAGAGTCTTCGAGCCTTTCTTCACCACGAAGGACGTCGGGAAGGGCACCGGGCTGGGTCTCGACATCTCTCGACGGATCATCGACCGCCACGGTGGCGAGATCGCGTTCGATTCGCATCCCGGATCGACCACGGCCCGAGTGCGCTTGCCGATCACTCGGTAGATGCAGAGCGCGTCCAGGGGACGCGCGGCAAGCTGATCACGCCGAGCTCGTCGAAGGTGGTGTTCGCTCGGCCTTGCAGTTCGAACGCTGCATCGGCGTTGCCGTTCAGTGCGGCGATGTTCGCCCGACAGAGGTCGTTGCATGCACGCTCGTACCGGGCGTCACCCCCGCGTGCCGATGAGTCGTCGATTGCCCTTCCGGCCTCGTCGATGTTCCCGAGTGCCAGCAGGGCCCACCCTCGCGCCCGTTGGAGTTGCACCTTCGGCTTGTCGTCGCCTTCGTCGGCCAGACGCCCGATCAACGAGCTTGCCAGGTCGAGGGCTTCGGCACATCGATGTCCGACCACAAGCGCCTCGACGACGCGAACACGCGTCGAGAACACGAATGCCGACGCGCCGAGTTCGGCGAATGCGGCGACGGCTCGCTCGAGGTGGTCCATGCCCTCGGCGACCGTTCCGGCCAGCACCTCGGCCCAGCCCAGGTTGGCCATCGCAACACCAACGCCGGCCGGGTATCCGGCCGAGCGGAAGACACGCAGCGCCCTGCGGAACAGTGGAACGGCTTCATCGATGCGGCCTTGGTCACACAGGATCTCGCCGATGTTGTTCTGGCCGGTGGCGACGCCTACCACGTCGCCGGCGCGCTCGGCCGCCAGGCATGCCGTGGAGTA
>JANNFQ010000060.1:0-8483 GCA_031380045.1 Acidimicrobiaceae bacterium | reverse complement strand
GGCCGTCCTCGATCCGCCGCACAGCGTTCGTCGGCATCGGCTGGACCGTGCGAGGGCCGGCGATTTTCAAGGTCTCCAACTACCACAACGAGCTTGACCAGATGACCGCCGAGCCGTTACCCGCATTTGCATCACACCTGTACTCGCCACCGTTCGGTCACGGGTCCCTGCTCCGACAGTTCGGCGCAGGAGAGACCGACCCTCGATGGAAGGATTTGGGCAAGAAGCTCGCTGCGCATGTTGCGGTCGGAGCCACTCCAACTCAGGTCGTCAACTCGATGGTGCGAACCGTCCGCGCGATTACCAGCGACTACGCCGAGATCGGACACAACGTCCTCACGACGATGCTCCCGAACCCGAAGCACCGTGACCTCAACCAGACGTTCGCCATGACCACCGGCCAGAGCCTCGAAATGGCAAGCGTGCACCTCTGGTCGAACGGCGCGCAAGGCCCGGACACGGTGACGCCTGGACTTACCGGCCCGTCACCGGTCATTCGCATCATGGGCGGACACGGCAGTCCGTTTGACTCGGTCATTCTCTTCAACGATGCACTCGAGACCCTCGACGTTCGGTGGCCGTTGTGGATCGCTATGTTCGACTACGGAGGCTCAGTTTTCGTCGGCAGCGCCATCGACGGTCGCTCCGACGGTGCGGTCATGGTTCACGTCGCCAGTTCGTGGGATGGCTTCCGAAGCTCTACGCAGAGGCCGACGACTACTCCCCGGTCGTGCCGGGAATGGTCGAGTCACTCGACTCGCTTCGAGGACTCCTCCGCGACAACCCCCAGTTCGAGCAAGTCATGTTCCACCGCGACGACAAAGCGGCCGAGGTCACCGCACCACGTTCCCCGCTTCTCGACACGACCTGCGAGGCGGTGCGAACTATCGACGATGGGACACTGGCGCACTTGGCACGGCACCTGCTCCGCATGAAATGGTGACGGGCAAAGACCACGCCTCCTCAGCCGATACGGGATCGGCCGTTCGGCGCAGTGGGCAGCTGCGTACGGCTATTCACGACGCCAGATGGATCAGTCCAAAGATCAGCCAGAGTGAGCCAGTGATGACGCACAATGCGGCGGCGACCACGCATGCGATTTCGAACATCCATGGGTCGGCGTTGCTCGGTGAGTGCCGAGACGCCACCTTCGAGATCGAAGCGCGCTCTAACGGCAAGATTTCAATCGCTCGGCGCTGACGAGCCGGAGTCGTGGGCAAGCTCGGAACTCGACGAGAACATCCCGCAGACAGCACGTCGCTTGTTCCTCCGAGCGCCTTGGCGCGGTCTGGGCAACCAGCTTGACGAGGGCGCGGCGGCGGTCGAGCGCGTGCGGGCGGAGGGCGGTGACACCCTGGAGATGCGGCGAGCGCTTGCCTCCTGCCTCTACGGAACTGCATTTGGCTTCCTGTATCTGCTCGATGAGCCAGACGGCAGTACGTACAGCACCGAGCCCTACTTTGATGTCGCCGAGGACGAGCCGCGGTGGGCGCTGATGGAGTTGTCGCCCGACGGTGCACCTACCGGACGGGCCGTCGAAGGTCTCCATGAGAGTCTCATCGAGACCGCTCCAGGAGGAGAAGAGGCAGCCAGCGCAGCTGGCTGGTTCTGAGCGCCGATCTGTAGATATTCCGGTAATCGATGCGGCTTCGTGTGCTTCTCGGGGAGAAGTTCACGTGGCTGATCGGGGATCGTTGGGATGTCGTCGTTGGAGGTTGTTGTAGGTCCGCCTGAGCGGGCTGAGGTGCTTGGCCGGTATGTCGAGTTTGTGGCTGCGAGGTGCCGGCCGAACACGGTGCTGGCGATGGAGTCACGCGCTGACGGCCGCCAGGACGGCGAGGTGACTCGGGCATTGCAGCGCGCCGCCCCGCCAGCAGAAGCGTTGGCGTGGGTCGCGGCGGTATCCGGGGCTGGTGCTGCGTCGCTCTGTCCGTCCCGAGCAGATCGCCGACGATCCATCGGTCGCTGCGCACGAGGCCGCCGTGCTGCAGCTCGTGGAGCGGATCGCGACACCGACTCCGCGACTGATCGGTGTCGACCCGACCGGAGCTCTGGCCGGCACACCAGCTGTGTTGATGACCGAACTCCCCGGACGTCCGGAGTGGGCGGCGGGACAGCGGTGGATGCGCCAACTCGTCGATGTTCTCGCCGACGTCCACGACATCGATCCCGCCGCGGCGAGGGCAGTCCGACCGTTCGGCGTGTACGCGCAGGACTCGTATGCGTTGCCGAAATGGGTGACCAAGCCGGCGCTGTGGGAACGGGCGATCGAGATCTTCCAGGGTCCGGTCCTGGACGACGACCGAACCTTCATCCACCGCGACTTCTACCCAGGGAATGTGTTGTGGCATCGGCGGGCAGTGTCGGGTCTCGTCGATTGGGAGGCCGCCAGTGTCGGGCCCCGGTCGATGGACGTCGCTCACTGCCGGATCAACCTGCTCTACGAAGGCCTCGACGCGGCTGACGTCTTCACTCAACTGTGGGAGCAGCGCACTGGACGTACGTTCCACCGTTGGGCCGACATCGCCACCATCATCGGGTTACTCGACGCCGAACTCAGCCACCCCTCGGCCCGCCGCAAGCGGTTCGACATCGAGGCCATGTTGCAGCGCGCTGTCGACGAGCTCGACGGCCAGTAAACCGCACAGAACGCGCGCCACCACACCCATACAGAAGGCGCGCGATCACCCGTGTAACCACTCGCGGGACCGGCGATCTGCGCTCTGCAGCATCCTCCCAATGGGCGTTGTGCTCGACGTGAATCAGGTTTGGTCAGTGGCGCTCGGTGCGCGACTTGTCGGACCGGGGAGCCACCGCCGATACATCGAAGTCGGATCGTCAGAGTTCTGGGCCAAAGACGTCAGCAGGTGAACTCGTCGGCGGCCAATGGGTTGGCGACGTCCCCTCGGATCAGCTGCATCACGTGCGCTGCTCGGCCCTCCCAAGTGGTCGGCGGGCCGACCCGGTAGAACGGCGAGCGCAGGTTCGTCATCAGCGCGGTCACCATGTCAGTGTCTTCCTTGTTGGTCAGCTCGAGGTTCTGCATGTCGGCGGCTTGTTCCTCCGCTGTCCGGTTCAACCCGTAGATGCGCGAGAACAGGCGCGTGCGGTCGGGTGCGATGGGGTCGGCGCGCACCAGGATCAGCATGGTCGCGTACGGCAGCGGCGTCAGGTTGGGGTAGATGAAATCGGCGTAGTGGCCGGCCAGATCTTCCTGGGCCATGTCGTCGCGACCACCGGTGGTGTCGAACGAATCGGGGTGTGGCTTGTAGCCGCTGCAGGTGCGGCCGGCGAAGCGCACCACGGTGTCCAACTGCTTGCGCTGAGCATTGATGCGGCGATGTACGAAACGCACGTGGTAGTCGTCGTTCGAGTTCTCGACGAACGCTTTCCAATTGATCGGGTACACCTGGTCCAACTCGCGTGGGTACCTCTGGAAGGTGTCGAACCGGTAGCGGTCGTAGCGGTCGGCAATGGGCGCGATCCAGTCGCGGAACGCCGGTGCCCTGTGCGACAGGCAGCCGAACACCAACTTGCCCCACGCGACCTCGATGCGGATCGGCACCAGGCCGTACAGCTCCATCGGCAGGCCGTCGGGGTACATGCGCACCCGGTCGGGGATGCCGATCAACCGCCCATCCAGGTCGTAGGTCCAGTTGTGATAGGGGCAGACCATCGACGATCCGCAGTTGCCCACTGGCGCAGTGACAACGCTGGACGCCCGGTGGCGGCAGCTGTTCAGGTAGCCCTTGATCTGCCCGTCGGTTGTGCGGACGACAATCACGGGTTGGGTGCCGATGGTGCCGGTGACGTAGTCGCCCGGCTGCTGCAGGTCGTCGGTGTCGCCCAACCACAACCACGAACGCCCGAACACTCGCACCATCTCCAGGTCGAACAGCTCGCGGTCGTATGCCTCCCACGGCTGCAACATGGGTGTCGGCAGCGGGGAGTCGACCAAGCCATCGGTCTCGGCCATCCGCTCGCGCTGTCGTTCGACCACCCGAACCGCCACGTCCCGGTCGCTGGTTCGTTCCATGACATGAACCTCCCTACGGGCGCAGCACGATCTTGCCGAACACGTCGTTGGCGGCCAACTTGTCCTGTGCCGCAGCGGCGTCGCGTAGAGCAAACTCGGAGTCGATCAACGATGGGAAGTGACCGTCGCAGAACACCTGCCACGCCGGGCCGAACTCTTCGGCACGATATGGACCGGAGCCGATGATCGAGATGTTCGAGTGGAACATGTAGCCGAGCGACGGGATGGTCGCCTGGTCGCCCGATGAGTTGCCGCACGAGATCAGCCGGCCGCCGATGCCCAGCGCGAACAGCGATGCACCGAACAGCGCCGTGCCCACGTGGTCGAACACCAGGTTGACACCGGCACCGTCGGTCACGCCGCGCGCCCACGCAGCGATGTCGCCCGTGCGGTTGTTCAGCACGTGATCGGCGCCCAGCTCCAATGCGCGTTGGCACTTCTGATCGGTGCCAGCGGTGGCCAACACGATCGCGCCCGCGCGTTTCGCCAGCTGGATGCCGGCGACCGACACACCCGACCCGGCCGCGTGCACCAGCACCGTCTCGCCGGCCCGGAGATGACCCACGTCGAACAGCGCATGCGAGGCGGTCAGCCAGCACGTGGGGAACTCGGCGGCATGCTCGATAGCCATCTCTGGCGGCACGGGGAAGACGTGGCTGGCGGGCGCCACGCACAGCTCGGCATACCCGCCGTCTTCGGTGGCACCGATCACTGCGAGCTCGCCGAACAGATCGCCCTTGCCGGCGAACTTCGAGCCGACGGGCACACCCGACAACGACGGATCGATGACCACCCGGTCGCCTACCGCCACCGTGGTCACATCGCTGCCGACCTGGACCACGGTGCCGGCAACATCCATGCCGGGCACGTGTGGATACCGGAAGCCGGGCATCTGGTACCACCCCTGGCGCTGCACGATGTCCAGCCGGTTCAGCGCGCAGGCCTGAACCCGAACCACCACGTCGAGCCGGTCGGGCGTCGGGTCGGGAACCGTGAGGTACTGCAACACATCAGAGCCGCCGGCATCGTCGTATCGAACGGCCTTCACTTCAGACCTCGGACGAACGGTCTGGCCAGTGCGGCCGGCTGACGCACGCGGCGGGCGAACACCGTCATCGCCACGATCGTCACCATGTTGGGCGCCATTGCCAGGAAGGCAGGATCGATGGACTGGTACCCCAGCGAGGGGATGGTCAGCACGAACGAGCCGACCAGGCCGAACGCCAAACATCCGGCGACCGAGCCCTTCAACGTCCAGCCGCCGAAGATGACTGCGGCGATGGCGATGTAGCCGCGCCCGCCAATGAGCGAGTCCTCGAAACGCCCCGACCGGGCGAACAGGAAGTACCCGCCGCCGATGCCCGACATGATGCCGGTCAGGTAGATCGTCTGGCGGCGGAGCTTGTTGACGCGCAGCCCCGACACATCGGACGCGTTGGGATCTTCGCCCACCGCGCGAACCTCGAGGCCCCAACGCGTGCGGTACAACACGAACCAGACCGCCGGGATGACGGGGTACACCAGGTACAGCACCCACGGTTGGTCGAACAGCGCCGGGCCCAGCAGTGGGATCTTCGACAACCCGGGCACCTCGAACCGTTGCACGATGTGCGAGTCGGGCTCGTTCGAACCCACCAAGAAACCGACGATGCCGAGCACCAGGACGTTCAGAACCAGACCGACCACGAACTGGTCGGCCGACAACCGGTGGCTCATGTTGGCCTGCACCGCCGACACGGTCAGCCCGGCGGCCGCGGCCATCAGCAGGCCCAGCCACACACCACCCTGGTCCTGACCGACGGCCGCGCCGTACGCACCGGCCAGCATCATCGCCTCGATGGAGATGTTGATGGTGCCGGCCTTCTCGGCCACCAGTTCGCCCGACGCCGCGAACAGCAGCACGACGGCGGCGATGACGGCGTTGCGGTAGGCGCTCTCGTTCGAGAAGATGTCTCCGAGTGCAGAGATGAAGTTGCCCATCTCAGGTCCTGGCACTGGTGGCGGCCAGGGCGCGGCGTCGCGCCCGCAGGTACAGGATGGCCGGCGGCAGCAGCATCGCCAGCACCAGCATGCCCTGCACCACATCGGCGATGCGTGCCGACACGCCGGTCGAGCGCAGGAACCCCGATCCGGTGCGCAGCCCGCCGAACAGGAACGCGACGACGATCAGCACCAGCGCTCGCTGCCGAGCGACCAGCGCAGCCAGCAGACCGGCGAAGCCGATGCCGGCGCCGAAGTTGGCGACCAGCTGATAGTTGCCGAAGTCGCCGCCGGTCAGCATGACACCGCCCGCCAATCCGGCGAAGCCTCCCGAGACCAGCATCGCGCCCACGCCATACCGCTTCTCGGACACACCGGCGCGTTGCGCAGTGCGCGCGTTGCGACCCAACATGCGCAGCCGGAACCCGACCACGGTGCGGCCGAGCACCAACCACACGATGATCGCGAACGCCAGTGCGGCGAACACGCTGATCGGGAACTCGTTGCCGAACAGGGTGATGCGCGGGATGCGGCGCGACAGGGCAAAGGGCTCGCTGACCTGGTTGCGATTGGCTCGTCCCTCGGGCGGGGCCAGCAGCAGGTATTGGTTGCGCAGACCCCACCCCACCAGGTTGGCCGCGACCACGCCCATCAGCAGGGTGGTCAACACCTCGGGCACGTTGCGCCAGAAGCGCAGCACGCCGGCGATGCCTGCCCACACGGCACCACCGACCACGCCGCACGCCAGCGAGATCAGCAGCGCCAGCGGCCCGGGGCCACCGATCCGCACACCGACGTACGCAGTGAAGCCGGCGCCGACCACCAACTGGCCCTCCTGCCCGATGTTGACCAGCCCGGCCCGTCCGCTGACCGTGGTGCCCAGCGCTACGAGCAGGATGGGCGCCGACACACCGAGGGTCAGCCCCCAACGGCCGGGGCTGCGCACGGCGCCGTCAAGGATGACCGTGTAAACGCTGGACCACGAGCCCTTGTCGGACGCCAGTTCGACCAGCAGGGCGGCCAAAGCCAAGGCGACGAACAAGCACGAGGCATACAGCACGATCACTTCGGACGCGCTGGTCAACCTCGACCTCTCGGAAACGGGGGGCTCGTTCGGCGTGGGATTCATCGCGTCGCTGGCAACTGGTTCGAGGTGGCCGACGTCGGTCATGACTGCGCACCCGCCGTGCTCAGATCGGCTCCGCCCATCAGCATGCCCAAGCGCTCGACGTCGACATCGCCCTTGGCCATCTGGCCCACGATGCGGCCGTTGAAGATGACGACGATGCGATCTGACAGATCCAGGATCTCTTCCACTTCGGTCGAGATAAGCAGCACGCCCACGCCGCTCTTGGCCGCGTCGCGCAGTTGCGTCGACATGTACTCGATGGCGCCCACGTCCAGACCATGCGTGGGCTGCGCGGCGACGAGCACCTGTGGATCGTGCGACAGTTCGCGGGCCAGCACCACGCGCTGCTGGTTGCCGCCGGACAGCGACCACATCGGAGCGTCGGGACCGGTGCAGTTGATCGAGAAGCGGTCGATCAGTTCGGCTGCGCGACTGCGCATCGCCGACATGCTGATCAGTCCACGGCGCGACACGCGGTCGGGGTCGACCAGGAACAGGTTCTCGGCGACCGTGAAGTCGAGCACGCATCCCGAGTCGTGACGGTCTTCTGGGATGACCGCGACACCGGCCCGAGCCATGGCACCGGCGGTGCCGGTGGCGACCTGCACACCATTCACCTCGACCCGTCCCGCATCGACATCGTGCAAGCTGGACAGCACATCGCCCAGGGTTCGCTGGCCGTTGTCTTCGACCCCGGCGACACCGACGATCTCGCCGGGATGCACCTCCAGCGTCAACCCGTCCAGCAGCACCCGCCCGTCGCGGCCCGTGGCGGTGATGCCCACCAGGCGCAGAACCGGCGCAGCGGCAGGGGTCTCGGTGGGGGCGACCACCTCGAACATCTCGACGACCTCGACGGGTGCGACGACCTCGACGGGTGCGGCGGGTGCGGCGGCGGTGTCGTCGGCCCGTGTGTCGACCACGCCGAACGCCGCGTGCTCGCGCCGCAGCACCACGTCGCGTCCCACCATGGCGCGCGCCAGTGTGCTGGCATCGGCGCCGGCCGTGGGACCGGCTTGCACCACACGGCCGTCGCGCATGATGGTGACTTCGTCGGTGACCGACAAGATCTCGGGCAGCTTGTGACTGACCAGGGCAACGGCTTTGCCCTCGTGATGCACGACGCGCCGCAGCGCGTCGAACAAGAACTCGGATTCCGATGGCGACAGCACCGATGTTGGCTCGTCGAAGACCAGCACTTCGGGATCGCGGCGGAGGCACTTGATGATCTCGACGCGCTGGCGCATGCCGGCGGGCAGATGGGCGATGCGATCGTCGGGATCGATGTCGAGACCGTATTGCTCACTGATCTCGCCCACTCGCTGGCGGACGTGGCGT
>JANNFQ010000513.1:0-3594 GCA_031380045.1 Acidimicrobiaceae bacterium | reverse complement strand
AGCCGCGCGCGCAGGCTGTCCAGCAACGGCCCACGCACCACCGTCGACCCGGCAGCGATGCCCACGGCCAAGGCCACGAACACGGCCACCAGGCTGAAGATGTGCTGGCGCAGACTGATCATGGCGCCATCGTGTCAGCTGCGGCACCCATCCACTTGACACCGAGCGCGTGCGATGAATCGTCGCGTGGGTGCCCGGCCACCGGCCCAGTCACCAGCCGATCCGTGCCCGCAGCCACAACCACAGGCTGCGGAACCACAACCGGATGGGTTCGCTGACGGCCACGACCAGCACCAATGACGACAACATCGCCGCCACGAACAGCGCGATGTCGCGCCCTTTCACCACCGGCCGGTACAGGTTGTTGACGCCCTTCGCGTCGACCAGCATGCGGCCGACCTTCAGCCGCACCAGGAACGTCGAGGCCATCCCTTGGCGACCTTTGTCAAGGAAGTCCTCCATGGAGTTGTGCGTGCCCACCGCCACGATCAGCTCGGTGCCGCGCTCGTAGGCCAGCAACATGGCGATGTCCTCGCTGGTGCCCGGCGCCTCGAACAGCAGGTGCTGCAGACCCATCTCGCGCAGGCGCTCGGCTCCTGGAGCGCGACCACCGGCGTACGCATGGACGATCAGCTCGGCGCCGCATCGCAGCGCCGACTCGCTGACCGAGTCCATGTCGCCGATGATGATGTGCGGCGTAAGGCCAAGTGCCAATAGTGCATCGGCCCCTCCATCCACGCCGATCAACACAGGTTTCAATTCGCGCACATATCCCGAGCGGTGCAGCGCCAGCAGATCCTCGCGGAAATCGATGCCGCGCACCACGATCAGGGTCTGGCGGTTCTTGAACTGAACGGTGGACAGTGGCAGGTCGGGTTGATCGGTTGCCAGGTGCCGCTCGCGGCGCAAGTACTCCAGAGTGTTCGCGGCAAACAACTCGAGCTGTTCACCCACGTTGTCGCGCGCCACCGCGACCCTCTCGACCAGTTCGTCTTCGTTCTGACGGCGACCCTCGGCAATGACATCTGTGCCGATCAGCACACGATCGCCATCGATGGTGATCACCTCGCCCTCGGCCACGCGTTCGAGCACGCCCAGACCGACATCGTCGATCAGCACCGCGCCACTGCGGACGATCTGCAGCGGACCCAGATTCGGATACCGGCCTGTGAACGATGATGCCGCATTGATGACCGCAACGACGCCGGCCTCGACCAGCGCATCGGCTGCCACCAGATCGACATCGGCGTGGTTGATGACCGCGATCTCACCCGGCTCGAGACGCTTGACGAGGTCTTTCGTTCTACTGTCGGCGCGCGCCCGGGCCGTGACCACCAGGTCGGCGCGCGCCGCCATCATCGACCCCCGCCGGATCGTCGGGCAACCGGTCGCCGGCCGACCGGACGTCGACCTTCCAGCAGCCGGGCGCCCAGCAGTTCGGCGGCGTGCTCGCGCGCCGCATCGGAATCGGGGGTTCCCGACAGCATTCTGGCGATCTCGGCAATGCGCGCGTCGTCGTCCAGGCGGTGGGCCACCGCCACGGTTGCGTCATCGGCAAACTGCTTCGACACCACGATCTGAGTATCGGCCATTGCCGCAACCTGCGCCAGGTGCGTGACGGCGAAGACCTGGTGCGTGGTGCCCAGGCTGGCCAGTGCCGCCCCCACCGCCGTGGCGGCGGCCCCCCCGATTCCGGCGTCGACCTCGTCGAACACCAGCGTGCCCGGCGCCTCGATCAGTACCAGGCGCAACGCCAGCATGGTGCGGGCCAACTCGCCACCCGACGCCACCTTGGTCAGGGGCAGCGCCGGCGCTCCGGGGTTGGCCCCCAACATGAACGTCACGTCGTCGCCAGGGTCCACCTGGCCGACCTCGACCCCGATGCGGGCCCTCGGCATCGCCAGCTCGCGCAGGCCGGTCTCGACGGCCTTGGCCAACTTGCCGGCAGCCGCACGCCGTTTCGAACCAACCTTGGTTGCCGCACGCCGCTCGTCGTCGACTGCCTGTTGCCGATCGCCTTCCAGGCGAGCCACGACCTGATCGTAGCCTTCGAGCTCGTCCAGACGGCTGCGCAGCTGGTGGTGGAACTGAACGACGTCGGCCAACGTGTCGCCGTACTTGCGACGCAGGTTGCGCAGCAGCTGGCGACGTTCAGTCGCCGCGGCCAGGCGACTGGGATCGTCGTCGATCCCTTCGGCGACGCCGCGCAGGTCGGCTGCAACGTCAGACAACTCGGCAGCCATTGCGCGCAGCCGTTCCAGAGCCGGGGCGAATGGCCCACGATGCCCCAGCGCAGCGATTGCGGCATTCACCAGATCCAGCGCGCCGTCGTCGTCGGTCAGCACACCAATCGCAATAGCCGCTGCTTCGCGATGCGCCTGGGCGCCCGCCAACAGATCTTCCAGCGCCTCGAGTGACTCGTCCTCGTCGGGATCGGCGACCGCGGCGGCATCCAACTCGTCGAGTTGAAACCGCAGCAGGTCCAGCTCTCGTGCGCGCGTGCGCGCGTCGCCGCCCAGCGCAGCCAGCGCCGCGTCGATCTCGGTCAGGCGACCACGGGTTGCTCGCAGGTCGCTGAGGTCGACGCCGGCGTATCGATCGAGCGCACCGCGCTGCACAGCCGCGCCCAGCAGGCTCTGGTGCGCGTGCTGGCCGTGGATGTCGACCAATCGGGTGCCATGCTCGGCCAGGTTGGCCACGGTGGCCAACCGGCCGTTCACGTAGGCGCGCGACCTGCCCTCTACCGGCACCACCCGCGCCAGCACGATCTCGTCGTCGCCGTCCAGGAATCGGCCCTCGATCCGGGCTTCGGTTGCGCCGGCGCGCACCACGGTTGCGTCGGCTCGCCCGCCGACCAGCAGCCCGATGGCCTCGACCAGCATGGTCTTTCCGGCTCCCGTCTCGCCGGTGAACACAGTGAGGCCCGAACCGAACACGAGGTCGAGCACGGAGATGACTCCGAGATCTTCGATGTGCAGTTCGATGAGCATCAGCGGTCAGACAGTCCGAACTTCGACTTCAGGATCTGGTGGAATCGACGACGACCGAACCGCACGAACTGTGCCGTGGCCGACGACGCCGAGAACCGAACCGTATCGCCCTCGGCCAACGACGCGACGCGCTGCCCATCGATCGACACGGCCACCGGTCGATGTCCGATGACCTCGACCTCGACCAACTCGTCGGGATCCAGCACCAGCGAGCGGTCGAACAACATGTGCGGCGAAACCGGCGTCAGCAACAGCGCTCGATGCCGAGGTGACACCACCGGGCCGCGCGCCGACAGCGAGTAGGCGGTAGAGCCCGTGGGCGTGGCGACGATCAGGCCGTCGGCCGCGTACGACGTGAACGGCGCCCCGTCGATGCTGACAGCCAAACGAACCGTGTGACCGGCCTCGTGCTTCTCGAGGACGCCCTCGTTCAACGCCCGCCACCGCTGCCCCGCCGGACGACCTGCCGTGGCATCGCCACCATCGGCGTCGGCTGCGCCACGAGCACCATCGCCACCATCAGCATTGGCATCTGGCCGACCACGCGGTACGACCACGACATCCACCATCATGCGTTGCTCGAGCTGCCAATCGCCCAGATCGG
>JANNFQ010000505.1:0-5097 GCA_031380045.1 Acidimicrobiaceae bacterium | reverse complement strand
TTCTGCGGTCATCTGCTGACAGAATTGAGTCCATGACCACGGTGCGAGTCGCGATTGCCGGCAGCAGCGGCAGCATCGGCACGCAGACCCTCGATGTGATCCGCGCCGAACGCGATCGCTTCGAGGTGGTGGGTCTGGGCGTCGGTTCATCGGTGGATCTGCTCATCGCCCAGGCGATGGAGTTCCGGCCCAAGGTCGTGGCGGTTGCCGACGATTCGCAACGTGCAAGGGTGGCCGACGCGCTGCCCTTCGCCCACGTGGTGGCCGACCTCAGCGATCTTGCCGACGACGCCGATGTCGTGGTCAACGCCGTTGTCGGCTTCGCAGGTCTGCCGGTCACCGTGGCCACGTTGCGCGCCGGAAAGCGCCTGGCGCTGGCCAACAAAGAAAGCTTGATCGCCGCCGGGCCTGTCGTGCAACCGCTGCGGGCAACACCCGGCGCAGAACTGGTGCCGGTCGACAGCGAGCACTGCGCGGTGCACCAGTGCCTGCGTTCGTCGGTCAACGCCGATCGAGAAGTGGCGCGTGTGGTGCTGACCGCCAGTGGCGGCCCGTTCCGCGGCCGCGACGCTGCCAGTCTGGAAGATGTGTCCGTGCAGCACGCATTGGCCCATCCAACATGGTCGATGGGTCCGAAGATCACCATCGACTCCTCCACACTCATGAACAAGGGCCTCGAGGTCATCGAGGCCCACGAATTGTTCGGCACGCCCTTTGATCAGATCGAGGTCGTGGTGCATCCACAAAGCGTGGTGCACTCGATGGTCGAGTTCACCGACGGCTGCACCATCGCCCAGCTCAGCATGCCCGACATGCGCCTGCCCATCGCCTACGCATTGGCATACCCCGCGCGCAGCACGGCACCGTTTGGTCGAATCGATTGGGCGACGCTGACTCGACTGGACTTCGAGCCCGTCGACACCGCCACCTTCCGCTGCCTGACCCTTGCCTACCAGGCCGGCCGCGCTGGTGGCACCGCGCCAGCGTGGCTCAGTGCTGCCAACGAGGTAGCGGTCCAGGCGTTCCTGGACGGCCGTCTGCGGTGGCCGCAGATTGCCGAAGTGTGCGATCGGGTGCTCCAGCAACATCAGCCCGGTGCCGATGCAACTGTCGACGACATCGTCGTCGCCGACGCCAGTGCGCGCGCATTGGCAGCCACCGTTCTCAACGAGGTCAACGTATGAGCGAGAACCCCACCAATACGACACAGACGATCGGCGATCCGTTTCCGCCTCCTGTGCCCGAGCGTTCCAACGAGAACACCTACGTCAAGTTCCGCAACGAGATCCTGGCCGGTGGTGCCAGTGAGCTGGAAGATCAGCTCCAGACCGTCGGCGGCGGCCGCGCCGTGCTGGGCATGGGCATCATCGTGGTGTTGCTCGGTGCACTGGCGTGGTGGAGCTGGTGGTCGTTCGTCTTCGTTGTGTTGCTGTTGTTCTGCATCTTCCTGCACGAGCTCGGTCACTTCGTCACGGCCCGCTGGACGGGCATGAAGGCCACGCAGTTCTTCCTCTTCATGGGCCCGAAGTTGTGGAGCTTCAAGCGAGGCGAGACCGAATATGGCGTGCGCGCCTACCCGGTTGGGGCATTCGTTCGCATCATCGGCATGAACAACCTCGACGAGGTCGATCCGGCCGACGAGCCGCGCGCCTATCGCAACCAGACCTACCCCCGGCGGATGTTGGTCATCTGCGCCGGCTCGATGATGCACATGCTCATCGCCGTCGCGTTGCTGTTCGGTGTGTACTCCACCAAGGGCGAGCTGTTGCCCAGCGGCCAGGTGTCGATCAGACAGGTCGTCGCCGGTGCGCCCGCTGCCGAGGCCGGGTTGCTGGTCGACGACGTGGTCGTGTCGGTCGACGGTCGTCCGGTGTCGGCGGCCGATCAATTCGTCAAAGAGATCCAGAGCCACTCACCGGGTCAGTCGGCAACGCTGGTCATCGTGCGCGGTGGCATTCAGCAGACGTTGCAGGTGGGGCTGGGCAGCAACCCGAACCCCGGTCCGGCATTCGGCAAGGCGTACATCGGTACCAGCTCTGGCGAGCTGAACACATGGCAGGACATGCCCGTCACCCGGGCGGCGACGCACAGCATCACGGGTCTGGGCGATGGCTTGTGGGCCAGTGTGAAGGGTGTGGTGACTGTGTTGAACCCGGTCAACATCTTCGGTCACGTGTCGGGTAGCAACACCGATCAGACCACGCAACCCACCACAGTGGTCGGCGTCAGTCGTTTCAGCGATGTCGTCGGCGGCGAGACGGGCATCGGTGGCGTGCTGATCATGCTGGCCGGGGTCAACGTGTTCGTGGGCCTGCTGAACCTGTTCCCCATCCTGCCCTTCGACGGCGGCCACGCGGCCATCGCCACCTACGAACGGCTGCGCAGCCGCAAGGGCCGGCCCGCCTATCGCGCCGACATCGCCAAGATGGTGCCGGTGGCACTCACGATGATGGGCCTGCTGGCGTTCTTGATGCTGGCCGGCCTGTACCTCGACATCGCCAAGCCCATCGGCTGATATGCGATCGATCGTCGTGAGATGCGATCGATCGTCGTGACTGGCACACTGGAGCCGTGACCGAAACCTTGCCTGCACTTGGGCCGCGCACCGACCAGTTCCAGCGGCGCACCACACGACAGATCCATGTGGGCAAGGTGGCCGTTGGTGGCGGTGCGCCCATCAGCATTCAGTCGATGACCATCACCAAGACGGCCGATGTCGAGGGCACGCTGCAGCAGATCTACGCGCTGGCCGCGGCCGGCTGCGACATCGTGCGCTGCACGTGCAACGAGACCGAGGCCGCCGAAGGTCTGGCGCAGATCGTGCCGCGCTCGCCGGTGCCGATCATCGCCGACATCCACCATCAGTACCGCATGGCGCTGGCGGCGATGGAGGCAGGGGTCCACGGCCTGCGGCTGAACCCTGGCAACATCCGCAAGCCCGAACACATCAAGGCTGTCGCGGCCGAGGCCAAGGATCGCGGCATCTCGATTCGCATCGGTGTGAACGGGGGTTCGCTCGATCCGGCGTTCTACGAGAAGTGGGGTGGCATTCGCCCCGAGGCCATGGTCGAGAGTGCCAAGCAAGAGATGGCGTACTTCGACGAGGTCGGGTTCGATCAGTACAAGATCAGTGTGAAGGCATCGAACGTGCGGCTGATGGTCGAGGCGTACCGGCAGCTCAGCGAGGTCACCGACGCGCCGCTGCACCTGGGCGTCACCGAAGCCGGGCCACTGCCGGGAGGGTTGTTGAAGGCCACCGCCGGCATCGCCACCCTGTTGCTCGAAGGCATCGGCGACACCATCCGCTACTCGCTCACCGCCGACCCGGTGGAAGAGGCCAAGGCCGGCCGACAGTTGTTGGAATCGCTGGGGCTGCGCGAACGCAAGAACGTCGACCTCATCGCCTGCCCCAGCTGCGGCCGGGCCGAGATCGATGTCATCGACGTGGCCAACCGCGCCCTTGCGGCGTTCGGTGATCGCAAGCTGCCCCTGCAGGTGGCGGTGATGGGCTGTGTCGTGAACGGGCCGGGCGAGGCTCGCGAGGCAGACCTGGGCATTGCCGCCGGCAACAAGCGCGGGCACCTGTTCGTGAAGGGCACCAACGTGGCCGTCGTGCCAGAAGACGAGATGGTCGACACCCTGGTCGAGTGGGCCGAGTTCATCCATCAGCACGGCACCGATGCGGCCATCGCCCGGGCGGACGTTGCCAAGGCCGAGCGCGAGGCGCGGCTGGATCGCTCGATCCTGATGGATGACAAGGGTGACGACGCGAATCATTCGAACGAGAAGATCGTCGAGATCCGCAAGACCGTCAACAAGGCGTGACCGTGTCGATGACACCTCACGATCATCCACTGTTCGAGTTCGATCCGTCGTCCGACGCGATCATCAACCCATCCATCTATCGCGCCACCCTGGGGTTTCCGCATCGTGCGGTCATGTGCTGGTTCGGCAACGTGGTGGCCGATCGAAGCGAGGGTTTGGAACCGGTTCATCACGTGCGGTTCGAGCACGGCAATCACGCCATCTGCGTCGTGCAACACAAGGGTGTCGACGTCGCGCTGGTCAGCCCCGGGGTCGGCGCACCGGCCGCGGTCAGTTCGCTCGAGGTGCTCATCGCGCTGGGCGCGACCAACATCATCGGCTGTGGCGGGGCGGGCATCATTCGCCCCGGCTTCGACGTCGGTCATGTCATCGTGCCCACCGGCGCCATCCGCGACGAGGGCACCAGCTATCACTACGCGCCGGCCGACGCGGCGGTCACGCCTCATCCGCGGGCATTGGCGGCCATCGATCAGGTGTTGACCGAAGCCGGTGTTCCACACGATCGCGGCATGACGTGGACGACCGATGCGTTCTTCCGCGAAACCCCGGCCAAGGTCGCACGGCGGCGCGAACAAGGGTGCATCACGGTCGAGATGGAAGCCTCCGCGATGTTCGCCGCCGCAGCGTTCCGAGGCGCGGTGTACGGGCAACTGCTGTACGCCGGCGACGACGTCAGTGCCGCACAGTGGGACCATCGCGACTGGCAGACGCAGTTCGGCGCCCGCGACCACCTGCTCGACCTGGCGCTGGACGCCGTACTGCTGCTGTAGACGGCTTCGATCGGCGATCGTTCGACAGTTCCCGTCGGCGTGTCGTTCGGGTTGCTCGCTCAGGCCGGCTCGGCCCGATCGGGGGGTGTATCCCAAACTGAATCGACAACTTTGGTTGTCTGACGGACAACCAAAGTTGCCGTTGCGCTACGTGGACGCCCCCTCTGGGAATCGTCGGCAGGTTGCAACCGGGCTGGGTGACCGTGGTTCACGGTAATTCAGGCGACGTGGCGCAGGAGGGGCGGGCACACTGACGTCATGCTGATGTTCGTGATGACGGTGCGTGTCCGTGGCCAAGCCACGGAACGAATGGGGATGGCACGCCCTTGACCCGATGTGGGCCCGGCGCATCGTCGCTCAAGCCGGCATCGTGCGCGGCGACCTCGTCCTCGACGTTGGCGCCGGTACTGGCGCGCTGACCGCCGAGTTGGTGCTGGCCGGCGCGTACGTCATCGCCATCGAGTTACATCCCGATCGCCTCGCGCATCTTCGCGCTCGCTTC
>JANNFQ010000427.1:0-3115 GCA_031380045.1 Acidimicrobiaceae bacterium | reverse complement strand
GGCGGGTGGAGGACGCAATCACCTCTGAGCGCACGCTGTCGACACGCCAGGAGTGGTTCGAGGCACTAGCCGACATCTTCGAGTTGCCGATGAAGGGCATCGCCGACGACGAGCTCGACCGGCTGTGGCAACGGGTGAACGCCACGCACGAAGCATGGCTGGTCGATCAGGCCGCCATCGAACAGCCGAACTGAGCCGGGGTTCTGGACGAACCCGGTCCTTCAGCAGAAACACCACCTGTCGTGTTGAGATCGCCACCAGGTGTGCGATTCTTGACAATAACTGGAGAAAGCCGCCGTTTCGAGCCTGGTCACCTACGGTGCCAGGAATGAGCAAGCTCGACGAGGTGGGCGAGCGCGACGGATGGCGCTGTTGGTTGTGCGACGAGCCGGTCGACCCGCGCATGTCGGTGAACGATGCCCGCGGCCCCAGCATCGACAGCCGCACCGCCAAGCCGGGGAAGAGCAAGGGCAAGCCGGGCGCCGACATCGAACGCCTCGCGCATCGTGCCTGCAACACGCGCAAGGGTGCCGTGACCGCGGTGGCGCCGTGGCCCGACCACCTGTTCGTGGTAGATCCAGCACCCATCATCCCCACCGTGGAACGGCTGCAGCGCAAGGGCGGCCGCGAGATCGTGGCCCGCTGCCCGACGCAGACCGACGGCGATCTGGCCGCGGCATGGTTGGTGGACCGCATCGCTCGGCTGAGCCCAGGATTCACGGTGACCGCCGAGGTGGAACCCGGTGCCGGTCAGTTCATGCTGGTCCTACGCGCCTAGCCCGACCTCGCGTTTGACACAAACAATCTGGGTCACAGGCGCAGCTCAGCCGATCGCACCTTTGACACAAACGCGAGGATGAGTTGAGGTTCAGCGGCGCTCGCCCAGGCGGGGCGCGCCGAACACGGCAACGGTCTGGCGCAGCGGCACCAGATCGCGGCGCGGTTCGCGGCGGCCGGCATCGGCCTCGACCGTGGCCATGCGCATGCGCAGCTCGCTGTTCTCGGCCTGCAGCCGATCGACTTCGAGCTCGAGCTCCATCACCCGGCGGATGCCCTCGAGGTTCATGCCGTCGGCAGCCAGATCTTGGATTCGGCGCAGTCGCTCGATGTCGATGTCGCTGTAGCGGCGGTTGCCACCCTGCGTGCGCGCCGGCTGCACCAGGCCGCGGCGCTCGTAGATGCGCAGGGTCTGCGGATGCATGCCCGCGAGTTCGGCGGCCACGGAGATGACGTAGACGGCGTGATTGCGTGATCGCACGGCTCAGACCCCAGATCTTTCATTCGTCGGCTGCTGGGCGTCGGCAGCGGTTGCCGCAGGTGCAAAGACCTCGGCCAGCGCCTGGATCGCAGCGCGCTGCTGGTCGGTGAGATGCGTGGGAACGATGACATCGACCGTGACGATCAGGTCGCCGTGACCCTTCGCGGTCGCCACACCCTTGCCCTTCACCCGGTGACGCGAGCCCGATTGCGTACCGGGCTTCAGGCGCAACGTGACCGTGCTGCCGTCGAGGGTGGGCACCAGGATGGTGCCACCCAGTGCCAGCTCGTGGAACGAGACCGGCACATGCACGGTGAGGTTGTTGGCCGTGCGCCCGAACATGCGGTGCGGCACCACATGGCACTCAACGATCAGGTCGCCGGCCGGCCCGCCGTTTCGGCCCGGTGCACCGCGACCCTTCAAACGGATCTTCTGACCGTCTGACACGCCGGCCGGAATGCGCGCCTGCACTTCGCGCTGCCGCTTCTCGACGCCCGACCCGAAGCAGGTCGGGCAGCGATCTTCGATGACCACACCGCGTCCGCCGCACGCGGTGCACGGCGCCGACAGCGAGAAGAACCCTTGGTTGTCGTCGACCACACCGCGGCCGCCACAGCGCGAGCACACCTTCGGTTGAGTTCCAGGCTTGGCACCCGAGCCGCCGCACGTGCCGCATTGGGCATCAGTGGTCAGGTACAGCGTGGTGGTCAGGCCGGTGACCGCATCGGCGAAGTCGAGGGTGAGCGTGGCCTCGACATCGGCACCGCGCTGCGGGCCGCCACCCGCCGACGCGCCACCACCACGACGCCCGCGACCGAACATCTGGCCCAGCAGATCGCCCAGACCGTCGGCACCGACGTTGAAGCTTTGGCCGCCACCGCCCGAACCACCACCCATGGGGCCGAACGAACTCGGCCCCAGGCGTCTGACCTCGTCGTACTCCTTGCGCTTGCTGTCGTCGCCCAACACGTCGTACGCCGTGCTGACATCTTTGAATCGCTCGAGCGCAACGGCGTCGTCGGGGTGGGTGTCGGGATGACTGTCGCGCGCGAGCTTGCGATAGGCCTTGGTGATCTCTTTGGCCGTCGCGGTGTCGGACACGCCGAGCACCTTGTAGTAGTCCTTCTCGTACCACTCGCGCTGGGCAGCCATGGTCAGCCGCGCACCTTCACCATGGCCGGGCGCAGCACCCGACCCTTCCAGCGATAGCCCGTGCGCAACACCTCGGCCACGACGGGACCCTGATCGGCGCCCTCGTCGGCAGGTTCGTGCAACACGGCCTCGGCCACGCCGGGATCGAACGGTTGGTCGGCCAGGTCCAGCGCCTCGAGACCCTGCTTCTGCAGGACCCCGATGAGCTGCGACCAGATCGATTCCACGCCGTGCACGCCGTGGGCAAACGCGGCCTCGCACGCATCGAGCACGGGCAGCAGCGCCTCGGCGAACTTGCCGGTGGCACGGTCGACATCGTCGACCTGTTGGGCGGCGACGCGCTTGCGGTAGTTCTCGAAATCGGCCTGCAGCCTGAGCGCGATGTCCTTGAAGGAATCGCGCTCGGACAGCAGGGTGTCGATGTCGTGCTCCAACGCTGCGCCGGCTTCTGCCGCATCGTCGGGATCTGCATCATCGGCGAGACCGGTGAAGTCGTCGACCTCGCTGCCGCTCTCGTTCTCGAAGTCGCGATCGGCTTCGCCGTCGCGTTCAGAATCGTTGACGGTCATGACGGGTGACTCACGCCTCGTCGACGATCTCGGCATCGACGATCTCGTCGTCGTCAACCGCACCGGCGCCGTTGCCTGCCTGGCCACTGGCCGAGGAACCGGCCGCACCCGCATCGTCGCGGGCGGCCGCCTCGTA
>JANNFQ010000422.1:0-2447 GCA_031380045.1 Acidimicrobiaceae bacterium | reverse complement strand
TTGTTGCGTGCGGTGGTCGGCAAGCACCACGGCGATGTCGAGGCACGCCGCAACGGAATGCTGGATCTGTACGAAGCGGCTGGTGTCGATGACCTGCGGGTGCTGGCCGAAGCGCTGGTACGGCCATCTGCCACCAAGCTGGCCGACCCCGATGGCGGGCGACCGTACCTGCGCATCCACGCGCAGGTCATCAACCGGCCCGAGATCCCATTCGATCAACGCGGGCCGTCTGACCCGCACGACAGCATCGAGCGATGGCGCCACCTGGTCGGCCCGCTGCTGCCCGAGGTGGCGGTGAATCGCCTGCATCACCGGTTCACGGCGATGCGCGTCAGCTCCACCGAGCTCGCTCGTCGCGCGGCCAGCCCACAACGCCGCGACGATCAGCTGTTCACGAGTCACCTTGTCGACCTGGTGACTGCATTGCTTGCCGCGCCCGTGTCGCCGCAGACGTCGCAACTGCTTCGCGAGCGGTTCGAACCACAGGCACAGGCCGGATCGTCGCCCACTCCCATTGCATGACACGCTGACGGGCATGGACCCAACAGCGTCGCTGAACCATCGCATCGAGAACGTCAACGGCATCCGGCTGCACTGTGTCGAAGCCGGCGAGGGGCCGTTGGTGTTGCTGGTGCATGGCTTTCCCGAGTCGTGGTACTCGTACCGGCATCAGCTGGTCGCGTTGGCCGCAGCCGGCTATCGAGCTGTGGCCATCGACGTGCGCGGCTACGGCCGGTCGTCGGCCCCTACGGCGATCGATGCGTATCGCATGATCATGAAGGTGCGCGACAACGTCGAACTGGTGCACGCCCTGGGCGAGACGCAGGCCGTCGTGGTCGGCCACGACTGGGGTGCGCCCATCGCGTGGAACTCGGCACTGCTGCGTCCTGACGTGTTCCGCGCCGTGGCCGGCCTGTCGGTACCGTGGACGCCACCCGGCGATCACAAGCCGTCCGAGGTGTTTCGCATGATGGCCGGCGCCGAAGAGTTCTACATCGAGTACTTCCAGCAGCCCGGCCGAGCCGAGGCCGAGATCGAGGCCGATGTGCGCCGCTGGCTGCTGGGTTTCTACTTCTCCGCATCGGGCGACGCGCCGCCGCGCGACCCGTCCACCGGCACCATGGCCACCATTGCCCACGGCGCGAAGATGATCGACCGGTTCAGCTTCCCCGAGCAACTGCCCGCGTGGCTGACACAGGACGACCTGGACATGTACGTCGGCGAGTTCGAACGCACCGGCATGAGCGGCGGATTGAACCGCTATCGCAACGTCGACCGCGACTGGGAGGACCTGTCGACGTTTCGCGGCATGGCCATCGATGTGCCGGCGCTGTTCATCGGTGGTGATCGTGATGGCCCCACGATCTGGGGCGCGGCCTCGATCGAGCGCTTCGCCACCACGCTGCCGAAGTTGTACAAATCGGTCGTGTTGCCGGGCTGCGGGCACTGGACCCAGCAAGAGCGACCCGACCAGGTCAATGCACTGCTCCTCGAGTTCCTTGCCCACCTGCAGAGCTGACGAACTGAACCCGCCCACCAACCGGGAGTAGGTTCACCGGCAGATGGTGGATCTGTCGGTTGCCGCCGTCGCGGCAGCGGGTTGGCCCGGATGGGCGTGCGCCCCACGCTGATCGAGTACTCGCGCGGCATCAACCTGATGTACCAGTTCTGGATTCACACCGACACGATTCGCACCCTTGGACGCGCCGGGCAAGTGCTGAACACGCCGTCGCATCATCGGGTGCACCACGGCAGCAACCGGCGCCTGAGGCCGGTCAGTGCGGATGGCCGCCATCCGCCAACGGCAACAGCAATGCCACAACGGTTTCATCGATCAATCGAGCTGCGAGCTCGTCGGGCAACCGCACCGCGACGATCGCCGCTCGCGCTGCGGTGTAGGGCACGTCGACCACTGCAAAGGTGATCCGGCGCAACGACTCTCGGTCGTCCACCCCGAACGCGCGTTGCAGCGATGTCACCGCGCTGGACATGCGACGGCGTTGGCGCCGATGCTGGGCGAGGTGTTCGTCGGACCAACTGCTGCGCAGCAGATCGTCGCTGCGATAGCGCATCATCAACATGGCGTCCAGCCGGTGGTCGTGACTGAACGCAACGATGTTGGCTGCGGCGCGACGTGCTGCGGTCAGCGGGTCGGGATGGTCGAGGCCCTCCAGGAAGCCGGCGTGGAATCGGTCCTGGGTGCGCAACCACAGGGCCGCTGCGAGCGCCGCCCGATTTGGGAAGCGGTAGTAGATCGATCCGCTGGCGGCGCCCAGACGCGTGGCCACCGATGTCATGGTCAGTGAGCCGACCCCATCTTCGGCGACGACTTCGAGCGCGGCGTCCAGCATGAGATCAGGACTGAAGATGGTCGGGCGAGGCATGAAGTAGTGGAGGCTAACCTCTACTACCGTTGCGTCTCCGCCCGTAGACATGGCAATCTGACG
>JANNFQ010000376.1:0-7880 GCA_031380045.1 Acidimicrobiaceae bacterium | reverse complement strand
ACCTTCATCTGGCCTTCGTCGAACGCGGTGTCGACCCCCGGTCGGCCCGAGGCAGACCAATACCTGACGGCATCGGTGCCGTACTGCTCGAGCAGGTGCAACGGTGTGACGGTGTTGCCCTTGCTCTTCGACATCTTCTTGCGATCGGGATCGAGGATCCAGCCCGACAGTGCCGCGTGGCTCCACGGCGCCACCCCGTGCTCGTGATGACTGCGCACCATGGTGGCGAACAGCCAGGTGCGGATGATGTCGTGCGCCTGCGCGCGCATGTCCATGGGGAACACTCGTTCGAACAGCTGCTCGCTGATGGCCTGCTGATCGGGCTCGTTCCATGCCGCGGCGATCTGCGGGGTCAGTGACGACGTGGCCCACGTGTCCATGACGTCGGGATCGCCGATGAAACCACCGGGCACGCCGCGCTGGTCGGGCCCGAAACCGTCGGGGCAGTCGGTCGACGGATCGACCGGCAATCGGTCTTCGGCCGGCACCAGCACCTGGTCGTACAGCGGGTTGCCCTCGTCATCGAGCTGATACCACACCGGCACCGGAACGCCGAAAAAGCGCTGCCGGCTGATGAGCCAGTCGCCGTTCAGGCCACCCACCCAGTTGTCGTAGCGATGCTGCATGTACGGCGGGTGCCACACGACTTCGTGGCCACGCTGCAGCAAGTCGGCCCGCAGCTGGGCGTCGCGACCACCGTTGCGGATGTACCACTGACGCGTGGCGACGATCTCGAGCGGGCGGCTGCCGCGCTCGTAGAACTTCACCGGATGCGTGATCGGGCGGGCATCGCCCAGCATCTCGCCCGACTGCTGCAACATCTCGACGATGCGCTTCTGGGCCTGCTTGGGCGCCAGGCCGGCCAACTGGCTGTACGCATCGCGACCAGCTTCATCGGTGATCCACTCGGGCGTGTCGGCGGCGAATCGCCCGTCGAAGCCGATCAGCGCGCGCGACGGCAGGTTCAGCTCGCGCCACCAGGTGACGTCGGTGATGTCGCCGAACGTACAGATCATCGCCACGCCGGTGCCCTTCTCGGGATCGGCCAGGTGATGCGCCAAGATGGGGACCTCGACGCCGAACAGCGGGGTGCGAACCGTTGTGCCGAACAGCGGCTTGTACCGCGGATCGTCGGGATGGGCCACCATGGCCACGCAACTGGCCAGCAGTTCGGGCCGCGTCGTGTCGATGTGCAGGTCGGTGTCGATGTGCAGATCGTCAGTCGCGTTGTCGTTGCCCGTGCGGTGGAACGCGAGCTTGTGGTAGTTGCCGGCCACTTCGCGGTCTTCCATCTCGGCCTGGGCCACGGCGGTGCGCTCGTCGATGTCGTACAGCGTGGGAGCGTCCTGTTGGTAGGCCTCGCCTCGCGCCAGGTTGCGCAGGAAGGCGCGCTGGCTGACCCGGCGAGCGCGCTCGCCGATGGTGGTGTATTGCAGGCTCCAATCGACCGACAGACCCAGGCGGCGGATCAGTGCCTCAAACGCTTGCTCGTCGAGGTGCGTCACTTGCCGACAGAGCTCGACGAAGTTCGGGCGGCTGACCGGGATGGCCCGATGGTCCTTGGGTACATCGCCCTGGAACGGCGCCTGGAACGTGGGGTCGAATGGCAGCGACGGATCGCAGCGCACGCCGGTGAAGTTCTGCACGCGGCGCTCGGTGGCCAGACCGTTGTCGTCCCAGCCGATGGGGTAGAACACGTCGCGGCCGCGCATGCGGTGAAAGCGGGCGACCGTGTCGGTGTGGGTGTAGCTGAACACGTGGCCGATGTGCAGCGAACCGCTGACCGTGGGTGGGGGTGTGTCGATGGAGAAGACTCGATCGCGGGTGGCGGTGCGGTCGAATCGATAGGTGTCCTCGACCGCCCATTGCTGCATCAGCGCGTCCTCGATGCCGTCGAGTGACGGCTTGTCGGGAATCGCGGAGGTCGGGCCGGAGCCAGTTCCGGCAGGCGTGTTCGTCATAACCCGGCCAGGCTACCGGCGGCCCTTCCCCCGGAACCGGTCCATAGCCTGCGGCGCACACCGGTGTGCGAGTCCGACTGCACGTCGTGGTGTCCGTCGTTGTGTCCGTCGTGGTGCCGCATCTCGAGCGGGCATATCCAGCCTTCCGCTGCAGCGCGCCTCCCGTAGGCTGGCCGCATGTTGCGACTGCACGACACCGCCACCCGGCAGGTTCGCGAGCTTCGGCTGCGCGACCCCGGCACGGTCAGTGTGTATCTGTGTGGGCCCACCGTCTATGGCCCGCCGCACCTCGGCCATGGCCGGGCCACCCTGGTCTACGACGTGTTGCGGCGCTACCTCGAATGGACCGGCCTGAAGGTTCGTCTGGTCAGCAACATCACCGACATCGACGATGCCATCATCAATCGCGCCAATCGCGAGCAGCGACCGTGGCAAGAGATCACGCACAAGTGCGAGGCCGTGTGGTTCGACGCCATGGGCAAGATCGGCGTCGCCCGCCCCACTGACATTCCGCACGCGACCGACTACGTACCGCAGATGGTGGCCATGATCGGGCAGCTGGTCGACAACGGTTCGGCCTACCTGACCGACGATGGCGTGTACCTCAGCGTGCAACAGATCCCCGACTACGGCTTGCTGGTCAATCAGAGTCTGGACGACATGCTGGTCGGCGGGGGCGAGCGCGAGGTGTTCGGCGCCGACAACAAACGGCATCCGGCCGACTTCGTGCTGTGGAAGCTGTCGAAGCCCGGCGAGCCGTCGTGGCCGTCGCCGTGGGGCGAAGGTCGGCCGGGCTGGCACAGCGAGTGCGTGGTCATGAGCCTCGACTTGTTGGGCGAGGGGTTCGATCTGCACTGCGGTGGTCAAGACCTGAAGTTCCCGCATCACGAGAACGAGCGGGCCCAGGCGGTGGCATTGGGCAAGCAGTTCGCCGCGCACTGGATGCACCACGGCTTCATCGTCGATAGCGAGGGCGAGAAGATGTCGAAGAGCCTGGGGAATGTGGCCAACCTGCTGGATCTCGTCGAGCAGTTCGACCCGCGCGCATACCGCATGCTGTTGCTGCAGGCGCACTACCGCGGCCCGGTCAGCCTGAACCAAGAATCGCTCGACGGTGCCGCGAAGGCGTTGGCAGGACTCGACTCGTTCGCGGCCCGCACCGCCGGCCTGGCCGCCGTCGACGCCGATGCCCCAGTGCTGGCTCAGTTCCGCGAGCGCATGGACGACGACCTCGATACGCCGGGCAGCATCGCGGTCATGTTCGACACCGTGCGACGGGCCAACGCAGCGCTCGATGCCGGCTCGTCCGACGCGGCTGCCCTCGTGGCCGCAGTGCACCAGATGTGCCTGGCGGTCGGCCTGGTGCTGAACGCCGGAGGCGACGTACCGGCCCCGGCTGCGGCCAAGGCGGCAGCCCTCGACGCAGCCCGCGCCGCTCGGGACTTTGCCGCGGCCGATGCCCTACGCTCCCAGCTCCAGGCGGACGGCTGGACCGTCGAAACCACTAAATCGGGCACCAGCCTCCGTCGCTGATCCAGTCCGAGCCAGTCCGAGCCAGTCCGCATCGGGCTGTGACCGGGTCGAGTTCGGGCCGCACCGAGCCGACCGGTGGGTCGCCACGACACGTCCCGCTACACGCCGTCGCCCCAGCTGGGCACGGTGGCCGGATCGATGGTGATGAAGGTGGCCGTGGCCCGCACGCAGATCTGACCGTCGGGTTCGATCAGTTCGCCGGTCATCCGCAGCTTGCGGCCTTCTCGAGCGGTCTGACGAACACGGCACACCAGCGGCACGTGCAGCGGCGTGCCGCGCTCGTATCTGATCAACAGTTCGCCGGTGAACGCCGGCGTCAGGTGGATCGACAGCAAGAACCCGAAGATGTCGTCGAACAGTGCCGAGACGATGCCGCCGTGGCTGCGAGCGGGCGCGCCCTCGTGGGCTGACTGCAGGGTGACGGTGGCTTCCACTTCATCGCCGGCTCGACGGATGATCGGGTCAAGTCCCCACGGGCTGGAACGCCCGCTGACCGGTCGATCGTCGTTGCTGAAGAACTGACCGCCATCCTCGGGCGCTCCCCATCCCTCGCCGCGTTGGAAGTTGTCGGGTTCGCGGCTGCGTACAGCACCCGTGCTCAGCTCGCGAGTCAGCTGTTCGAGTTGGGCGGTCACGCGTTCGACCAGGTCGTCAGGGGCATCGTGGCCGATGAGGGCGTGGCCGAGGTCGCGCACGGCCCGCCCGGCCAGCGCTCTGAGATCTGGGTTCGACATCCGCCGGATGCTACGAGGGACGGGGGTCTGGACGCAGTGCCAGACGCGTTGGCATGGCAAGACGCGTGCCGAGCCGATAGAACCATGCGTCGTGTCCCGAGCCAAGCGCACCGAGCGATCTCCGCTGCCGCCCGGATACATGACGCTGTGGACCACGGTGGCCCTCGATCTGGTCGGCTTTGGGATCGTGGTGCCGATCCTGGGCCGGTATGCCGAACGATTCGGTGCGAATGGTCTGCAGGTGGGCCTGTTGTTCGCATCGTTCTCGCTGGCGCAACTGGTCTGTGCGCCCCTACTGGGGCGCCTGTCCGATCGCATCGGCCGTAAGCCCGTCATCGTCATCTCGCTGATCGGCACAGCCGTCGGCAGCCTGGTCACCGGCGCGGCAAACTCGTTGTGGCTGTTGTTCGCCGGGCGAATCATCGATGGCGCGTCGGGCGGCAGCCTGTCGGTCGCCCAGGCCGCCGTAGCCGACATCAGCTCACCCGAGCAGCGTCCCAAGCGGGTTGGGATGATGGGCGCCGCGTTCGGCGTGGGGTTCGTGCTGGGGCCGGCGATCGGTGGCCTGTCGGCGCTGGGCGGACCGCACGTGCCGTTCTACGTGGCTGCGGCACTGGCTGCGGCCAACGCCATCGCCGCAATGGTGCGTCTGCCCGAGACGCGCCACGTCGGCCACCGCAAGAGTGTCGGGATTGCATCGTCGGCGAGGTCGACCGGTGTTGCGAACGCTCACATGTCTGTCGATCAGACCGAGCCCAGCGATGCATCGGTTACGACGGGCACGTCGGCTGCCGCCGGAGCAGGTTCGTCGCTCGGCCACCTGCCGAAGTCGAAGGTCCTGCGCCGACTGGCATTGGTCGGTTTCATCACCACCTTCGCGTTCGCAGCGTTCGAGGCGACGTTCTCGCTGTTCGGCAAGCGACGGTTCGACCTGGACGAAGGCTCGGCCGCGGCCGTGTTCCTGGGCGTCGGTCTGGTGCTGGTGGCGATCCAGGGCGGGTTGTACGGCCGCATCGTCGAGCGGTGGGGTGTGGGCAGGGTGTTCCGAAATGGTTTGGTGCTGGTGGTTGCCGGTCTGCTGGTGCTGGCCGTGGCCACCACGTGGCCGGTTCTGATCGTGGCACTGCTGCTGTTGTCGGTCGGCCAGGGATGCGCCTCGCCGTCGATCACCGCGATCGTCACTGAACTCGCCCCGCACGACCAACGTGGTGAAGCACTGGGGTTCCAGCAGTCGGCCTATGCGGTGGCGCGTGTCATCGGCCCTCCGATCGCGGGTCTGTTGTTCGACCACGCGGGCGTTCCGAGCCCCTATTTGGCCGGAGCGGCGCTGTGTCTGGTGGGTGTGACGTTGGTGGTGGTCTGGGGCTTGCACCGAGTGGTGCCGGTCGCGGCAGTGCACTGACTGCGACAATGGGGCGGTCATGTCCGTCGTGAGTCGTCCGCCGCGCCCAATGCCGCGCCCCATCCAGGGTGGTCACCCCTTGGGTGGGCGCACGCTGCGCTCCAGCGTCAGCCCCCCACCCACCATGGGGTATCAGCCCAGTCTGGATGGCGTACGTGCGGTGTCGGTGATCGCCGTGCTGCTGTATCACGCCGGTTTCACCTGGATGCACGGCGGCTTCTTGGGTGTCGAGGTCTTCTTCGTCGTGTCGGGGTTTCTGATCACGGCGCTGTTGTTGGACGAACGCGAACGCAATGGCCGCATCGACCTGGGCGCGTTCTGGCTGCGTCGAGCGCGCCGCCTGCTGCCAGCGCTGGTGCTGGTGCTGACGGCGATCGGTATCTGGGCGGCGCTGTTCGGCAGCGCGCAGATGCGATCGGACCTGCGCCGCGACTACCCATGGGGCATCTTCTATGCGGCCAACTGGGGTCAGATCGTGGGCGGAGCGCAGTACTTCGGCAACCTGTCGCCACTGCGCCACCTGTGGAGCCTGGCGGTGGAAGAGCAGTGGTACCTGTTGTGGCCATTGGGTTTCCTGGCGCTGACAACCACCCGTTGGCGCAACGGCAAGCGGGGGCGTGCGCTGCTGCTGTGTTCGGGCGCCGTCATGCTGATCACCTGGTGGCTGGCCCGCGGTGCGGAACTGACCGACAACAGGGTCAACCTGCTGTACCTGTCGACGTTCACTCGGTCCAGTGGCCTGCTGTTGGGCGCCGGCGCCGCATTCATCTGGCGTCCATGGCGCAGCCAACGCAGCAGCAACGGCCAGGCCGGACCAGCGCTGGACCTGGCCGGCGTGGTCGCAGCCCTGGTGCTGCTGGCCTCGTTCACCTCGGTGACCTTGACCGACCGAGCGCTGTACCGATGGCAGCTGGCGCTGGTCTCGATCGCGTCGCTGGTGGTGATCGCCGTGGTCGTGCATCCAGCATCGCGCTACGTGCGCGCCGCCAGTTCGTGGGGGCCGCTGGTCGAGATCGGCAAACGCTCGTACGGGTTGTACCTGTACGGCTGGCCGATCTCGGTGGTCCTGAAGGCGTATTCGGGCTCGTGGCCGCGGTTCACCCTCGCGATGATCATCACCGCGATGGTGGCCGAGGCGTCGTATCGCCATGTCGAGACCCCCATTCGTCAGGGCGCTCTGGGCCGCTGGCTGCGCGCCGAGCGAACCATCGATTGGCGTCGCACCACCATGTCTGCAGCAGTCACTGGAGCCGCACTGTTGGTGCCGTTGGGATTGTTCTTCTCGTCGGTCACCCACTTCGACCCAGCCGCAGGCGGGGCCGATGTCAACTTCGATCTCGGTGCCGCTGGTCGGGACGCTGGCACCGGGACGGGCGAAACGCCGGATGCTGCTGCCGGCACCGCCGACGCATCGCAGGCAAACACAGACGCTGCCGCCTTGGCTGCCGCGCAAGGCGGCAGCGCCACTGCCGCAACCATCGCTACAGCAGCGCCACCAATCACTGCCCCGATCCTGCCGCGCCGCTTGGTGATCGTCGGTGACTCGCAAGCTCACTCGTTGGCGATCAATCTGCCCGACGGCATCGGGACGACCTTTGCGATTGCCGATGGCTCGGTCGAGGGTTGCAGCGTGTACGACGACGGCTCGGTGCGCTCGGACCGCGATGGCTTCTCGCGATCGTTCACGAACTGTGCAGGGTGGGCAGAACAATGGGCCAGCGCGGCTACCTCGTCGGGCGCCCAGGTGGCCTTGGTCGTCCTGGGTGCATGGGATGTGTTCGACGTGGAGGTGGACGGTCGGCTCGTCAAGTTCGGTACATCTGACGCCGACCAGCGGTTCTTGACCGATCTGGGCGAAGGCATCGCCGCGCTGACCGGCGCCGGCGTTCATGTGGCCCTCTTGGAAGTGCCGTGCATGCGGCCGCAAGATGTGAAGGGCGCCGGAGTGCCCGCCCTTCCCGAACGCGGTGACGATCAGCGCACGGCACACCTGAACGACCTGATGCGCCAAGTCGCTGCCGAGAATTCGCCGGCGGTGTCGTTCGTGGCGGGCCCGACGCAGTGGTGCAACGACGAAGCGATTTCGACCAACCTGGGCTATCGCTGGGACGGCGTGCACGTGTACAAGCCCGGTGCGAAGTTGATCTACGAAACCATCGCCCCGGCGCTGCTGGCCATTCCTATTCCCGCCTGACTGCCGGCCGCTCACTGCCACTGCTCGCTGGGTGGGCCGGTGGTCATGATGGTGGT
>JANNFQ010000372.1:0-3630 GCA_031380045.1 Acidimicrobiaceae bacterium | reverse complement strand
CAGCGACCGCGCGCGTTCGACGTAGTGCGCCATCTCGTCGACCGACAGCGCCTCGCCACCGGCACCCGACGAACCTCGCCGGAAGAAGAGGGTCCGATCCTTCATGACGCGATCTGCGTCTGGTGCGACGTGCTCGGCCTGGGCCCGCATGGTGTCGAACTTCGCGGCCTCGACAAGCGTCGGCCACAAATCGTCAGCCACGTTGACGCCCAGCAGTTGTGCAAGCCGGTGCATCTCGCCGTCAAGGTCCGCGAGCAGATCCGCGTAGTGCACCATCACCACGTTCGCTGCCCGACGATCCCACGTGTCACGCAAGTGCCACATGACGCCCGGCAACGAGTCCATGTCGTCTCGCGGGGTCGCGCCGCTGTCGATCCAGCGAAGCAGCCATTCGCGCAGCGGGGGTCGCGGGCGCTCGGGTTCTGATGGCAGCGACTGACCGGTCAGCTCGGCGATTCGTCGACGATCGAGGTTGTCGCCTTGGTGATACAGCGACACCGCCATGTCCAGCGGATGTCTGGCGACGACGATGTACATCGCTCGCCCATCGATCGGGATGCCGTCGAGAGGGGTATGCGTCTTGACGAACCGCCGATGATCCTGCGATTCCAGCCCACTGATCACAACGTCGATGGGTGTGCCCAGCCAGTCGAGCCACGGCGACAGCTGCGGCAGCGGGTGTGGGAGCTGCGGACACTGGAAGACGAGCAGCGCGCAGATCATCTGCATCCAGGTCGTGCCGCTCTTCGACCGGGTGCTGATGACGATGTCGCCCTCACGGAACGCGAACTCCAGCCATCGCGCACTGTCCTCGTCGGGCGACCGGTACCTGATTGGTGGCGGCACGGTGGCCGACTGTACTGATGCGGCGGTGTTCAGCGATTCGCGAGGGCTTCGATCTCGGCCACGTGGTCGGCGGGCGAGGGCATGGCCGCGATCTCATCGGCGACACGAGCGACGACGGCTCGCATGTCGCCGTTGCCCAACACACTCTCGAAGGCGCCCGCCAGATCGGCGGCACATCGCTGATCGGGCTCGCACACGACACCGACACCGGCGGCCACAACGGCATCGGCGTTCTCCCACTGATCGGCCGCGATCGGGTTGAGCACTTGTGGAACGCCATTGGCGGCAGCGGCCAGCAGCGTGCCGGCGCCACCATGCGAGGCGACCATCGACGCTCGGCCCAGCAGCCAACGCTGAGGGACGAACCGCTCGACCCGCACGTTCGATGGCAGGTCGCCGAAGGTCGACGGATCGACGTTCTGACCGATCGTCGCGACGACGTCGACATCGAGCGATCCAAGGGCCTCGAACGCTTCGATCCACGGAGCGCGAACGGCCGCCGGCTCGGTGCCCGACGTGAGGTAGACGAGCGGTCGTTCGCTGCCCAGCGCGTTGATCCACTCGGGCGTCTGCGCCGACGGATCGCCGTCGAAGCCGTCGGCTCGCATCGATCGGACGCGACCCGAATTGGGCAGCTGACCGAACGATGGCGGAAACGGGTGCAGGTACAGGTCCTCAGCCAGCCCACCGTCGTCCGGCACCGAGACGTGCTCGGCTTCCCACACCGGTGTGATGCTGTCGATCATCAATGGGAACGCCTCGGTGGTCAGCGCGCCGCTGAAGGCCACAGTGACGTGTGGCAGGCCGCGGGCAACGGCCATGGGTGCTGCAGCCAGCTCGGCCATCTCGCTGACGACGACATCGGGCCTGAAGCTCTGGAACACCGGCTCCAGATCGACACGTGTCTTCGGCGCAGCGGCCCAGCCGAAGAATCGTGCGAAGTACATGCCTCGGCGAGCACGAGGCGGCAAAGCCATGATCTCGGGCAGGTGCGGCTGAATGGAAGCGAGACGATCGCGGGCCGGCATGCCCGCCGCGACTGCGTGAAAGCCGAACCCGCGAACGCGGTTGCACGACTCGTCGGCCGTGGCCCACAGCACGTCGTGTCCCGCCGATCGAAGCGCCAACGCGAGTGGCGCCAATGCATGCAGATGGCCTGTGCCGGGTGTGGACGTCAAGAGAACTCGCATCCCGGCATCGAAGCCCAACCGAAGGTCCCGTGGCAAACCACCCTGCGATCGTCATCGCGTATCGGCCAACAACATCCGAGGGAACACCTTGCGCCCGGCGAGCTGACTGCACGCTGACCGCGACGACCGCGCCCTTCAGCGAGCGTTCAGGCCCGCGAAGTCACAGTCGACCCGTGGGGAACACGCACGTTCCCGACAACCGAACACAGGAGTCGCCATGACCGCCAACCATCGAACCTCGATCCAACCAGCGTCCTTCAATCGACGGCGATCACCCATCGCTTCCGCGCTTGTTGCACTGCTCGCGGTCGGCACGACGGCCACGGCACTCTCGGGCGCCGCTGCGGCAGCGCCAGAGACGAGTCGACGAGTGGATCTCGCCACACCCACGTTCTCGGACCCTATGAACATCACGAACCCGCTGTTCGCCATCGGGCTCGACCAGGTGGTCCAACTGGGCGCGGAAGGTGACGTGGCGCTCCGACACGACATCACCCTGCTCGACCACACACAAGTCATCCATTGGGACGGACGCGACATCGAAGCAATCGTCTCGCAGTTCGTGGCGTACGGCGACGGGGAGATCCTGGAGGTGGCGACCGACTACTTCGCCCAAGCCGACGACGGTTCGGTGTGGTACTTGGGAGAGGATGTCACCAACTACGAGGACGGTAAGGTCGCCAACCACGACGGCACGTGGCGGGCCGGCAGAGATGGGCCTGGGGGAATGATCATGCCCGCCAACCCACAGGTCGGCGATGTCTACATGCCCGAGAACATCCCGGGGCTCGTGTTCGAGGAGGTCACCGTGATGCAGACGAACCTGGTGGTCGACGGGCCTACAGGCCCGGTGGCCGGCGCGATCCTGGTGCAGGAACGCCTGCTGGATGGCACGCTCGAAGACAAGGTGTTCGCTCCGGGGTACGGAGAGTTCCAGGCAAGCGTCCCTTCAGCCGACGAGCTTGTCAATGTCGCGGTGGCGGTGCCGATCGATCGCGTCGACGGGCCTGGGCGCCATGCGCTGGAGCAGCTGTCGCAGTCGACTCGCAACCTCTTCCAGCAGGCGAGAACCGGCAACTGGTCACGACTCACCGCGCTGTCGGGCGACGTGCATCGCTTCTGGGACGCAACCTCTGCCATCGGTGTGCCGCCGCTGTTGGCGACCCAGATCACCGACATCCTCGACGTGCTCGACGCCGCCTTGGTTGCCCACGACCGAACCGGGCTCCGGCAGGCAGCCATCCACCTTGAACTGGCATCGCTCGATGTCGAGCTGCAGTACGAAGGCGTGGCTGACGTCGATGGCGACCGTCTGGAAGTCTGGAACCTCCAGCGCAAGCTGCACCGGTCCATCGGCGACAGCGTCGGGGCCGCCAGCGACCGTGTGATCATCGCCGCGATCCGCGACCGGTCGGCCCACTGAGCTCTTCGTCGGCGGCGTGATCGGTGCCAGTCTCGGCACGCTGGTCGTCGTGGCAGTCAGCGCGTATCAACAATGGACCCCGGTGCTCGATCCGCTCACTCCACTTCTGGCGCCAGTTGTCGGAGGTCTGACCGGACTGGTGTCGGGCACGTATCCCGCCTTGCGAGCCAC
>JANNFQ010000493.1:0-1730 GCA_031380045.1 Acidimicrobiaceae bacterium | reverse complement strand
CGCCATCAGCGAGGCCCGCAAGATCGCCGCCAACCTGGTTGGGCGGCTGACAGACGACGAGCGCGTCTACATCCCCGAGTCCGAGCACCGCCGGGCGATCTGGTCCGGACGGACGATGGGTGCGACCTGGGCCGCCGTCGTTGTGTGGTCGGTTGCCATCGGAAGTATCGAACCCTTGATGTTCATCGGATTGCCCTCGCTCTACGGCCGATGGCTCCTTGTGGTGTACGGACTCACCCAACACGCCGGACTTGCCGAGGACGTGCTCGATCACCGACTTAACTCACGGACTGTGCTGATGAATCCCGTCAATCGATTCCTGTACCTCAACATGAACTTTCATACCGAGCACCACATGTTCCCCACGGTCCCGTACCATGCGTTGCCGCAGCTCCATGCTGCCGTCGCATACGACCTGCCGCCCGCCTACAACGGACTTCTCGACGCCTACCGGGAGATCATTCCCACACTGCGCCGCCAAGCGAAGGACCCGATGTACTACGTCGGACGCGCGCTCCCTCAGCGCTCCTATGAGGCGTCGTCGTGAGCGAGCAATGGGTGGACGTGTGCCCCGCCGAGGGAATCGAGCCTGCCGATGTGATTCGCTTCGATCATGGCAGCCGAACGTTCGCGGTGTATCGCACCGCCGACGACCGATACTTCGCGACGGATGGGCTTTGTACACACGGACGTGTGCACCTAGGCGATGGGTTCGTCGACGGCACCACCATCGAGTGCGCCAAGCACAACGGTCGGTTCGACTTCATCACCGGGGTGGCCAAGGGTGCCCCCGCGATCGTCGATCTCACATGTCACCGCGTCCGTGTGGTCGGCGGCGCGATCCAACTCCTCATCGCCGACGACATTCACCGACTCAACAGTTGCGAATGACGTCGAAGATCCGGCATGTGGGATCACGAAGCCAGCGGCCCATCGCTGCATCAACGGCTGCGAGCTCTTCCTGAGGGATGGCGTTCAACGATGCCTCGTCCGCCCAGGTGATCACGGCGTGAATCTTGGTGGGGCAGTCACGCTCGGACCACAGCTGCTTACCGATGAAACCCTTCTGCCGCTCGAGAAAGCGGCTCCAAGTCTCCGCATCGACGGCCATCCAGCCATCTCGCTCGCTCGGATCGATCCTGAACGTGAGGTACTCGATGAGCATCGAACGAGCATACCCTTTTGTATTGATCTGAGCAATAGTGCTCGTTGGCTGCTCGTCGGTGAGTCCAGCCGGGGATGGTTGGGCGTCGCTGCGACGCCTGGTTTGGAGGAACCTCACTATTGACACGATCAATGATGAGGCTAGGATCATGTCGGGCAGACGTGACGTCTGACACTGGGGAGGAACACTTCATGACACGATCAAGACGCACCGCGAGGTTCGCTTCGCTCGTTCTCACCGCGGGCTTGCTCGTCGTCGCCTGCGGCGGTGACAGCGACGAGTCCTCGGGCACCACATCGGGTAACGGCACAACGAACGACACCACCGCGACGAGCGGAGACCCCGCGGCCGAGAAGCAGGTCGTCTCGGTGGCGTACAACTCCACCGGCAGCTTCCCCTCAGGCCCAACGTCGGGGCTCGTCAAGACAAACTTCGTCTCGGGCTGAGCCCCACGCCCCGCGCCGCCCATCGAAAGCCCGGCAACGAACCCAAACGCGACTGCAATGCACATGACTCGGTTCATCGACGATCCTACGAGCACTCGACGGTCCTGCCTTTGAGCCCT
>JANNFQ010000320.1:0-2417 GCA_031380045.1 Acidimicrobiaceae bacterium | reverse complement strand
GCGGGCACAGACATTTCTCCAACTCCCACACCTTTGGGTCAGACGAGAGGTTTCTGACAGTTCGCTCAGGATGTGTGGCAAGCTCGAGGACAAGCGACGCTGACCGTGCGCACGGTCGAGGTCGAACAGGTGCGCCCCGTCCGGACCATGCTGCAGGGCGCACCGAAGCGGGGGACTGACCCGAGGGACGTGTCGAGAAGCCGGAACCTGTGGGAGCCAACCACCCGGGTCGGCGCACCTGCCGACACAATGAAAGCCCCCCTCCCAGTTCTGGGCACGCTCGTTTGGGGCGGTGGCACAGAGGGTCGTGGTGGAGGATCGTGACGTGGTGACGTTCGGCGACGGCCGCGATCAGCAGGTCGGGGAGTGGGACGCTGCGCATGCGGTCTGTCGCCCAGAGTGCGCCTTGGACGTCGAGTGCTCGCCGCCAGTCGACGTCTTCGGTCGCGAGCCACTCGTAGCCGAGGGCGCGTCGGCGCGATCATCAACCGCCGAAATCCGCTGGCAGACGTCACTATCGCACGACCTCCCGTTTCGAGAAGCTGAGCTGGAACCGATCTCCTGCCAGACCGAACCGCAGCGCGTCGTGTTGCCACGCGTTCGATCCGGCGCCGCAGGCCGCCTTGGCTGTGAAGAGTCGCACTCGGGCTCCCAGCGAGTCCTGCCGCTCCGTTCCTATGGCATTCCGGTGATCAGCCTGTTCAGCGGGACAGCCGGGTCGACGAGCGCCTGCGCCTGAGCGGCGCCCGTGATGGGCAGGTTGGTCGTGTCCAACAGCCCGATCTGGGCGAGCAGGGATGCCTGGTCCCAGTAGATGTGCTCGGAAGCGACCTGACCGTCCCGGAAACCCATGACGACCACGAGCGGAAGTTCGACGCGCCGTCCGGTCGGAGCGATTCCGGGCAACCAGAATGACATCTCTCGGGTGTGGGTGAATCGCATGATCAGTTCGTCGACCACACGCTCTGAGCCGAGAGTTCTCGAGACCTGCTGGACCTCCACGTCGTCGGGCCACGACGGGATGAACCAATCACGGTAAAAGGCATGGAGCTCGTCGGTCCCCCGACCACCCGTCAGTACCGGAACGTGGATGACGGTTGGGTCCTCCGTCATCGTCAGCATCGTCGCGCCAGCGTCCTTGGCCGCGAACTCGGAGGCCACATGCTGATCGAAGATCGCACCGAGATCCGGGTCGAGCGATTCACTGGTCATCGCCCGAGTCTACGAAGCAGGAGAGGCTCGCGAGTCCAGCGTCGCCAACCGTGCTGATGGGCCACATGCCGGCCCCCTCGTGGCCGGTGTCTGCGAAGGACATTCGGCCCTACCAGGGGCGCCGGTGGTCATCGACACTGCAGACATGAACGCAAGATTCGCCACCATTGTCGTGCCCCTTGACCTGGAAGGACACTCAGACCGTTCGATCGACGTGGCCCGTTCGCTGGCCGCGCTGGGCAACGTGCGCATTCAGCTCGTCACGGCCTTGCCAGACCAGTTCACCCGGACATCAGGGTTGGTGGCATTGGAGGAACGTGCCCTCACACATGGGCTGCGACACTGGTCGCCCATGGTCCTGTTGGGCACCGACGTGGCCACCATGATCGCCGACCACGTTGCGACGCTCGATGCGCCACTGGTCGTCATGGCCACCAGTGCACACGGCGTGTTCGGAAACTTCTTCTCGGGCAGTCCGACCGCACGGCTGTTGTCGTTGGTTGCGTCGCCGGTTCTGGTCGTCGGCCCGCACGTGCCCGAGCCCTGGAGCGCGACGGCACCGACCCTGATGGCGTGCGTCGGCCCAGCGAGCCACGCAGACCCGGCGGTGGGGGTGATGGCGCAATGGACGCATACCTTTGGCGGCCGCTCGCCATGGTTCCTCGAAGTGCTTCGCCCGGAAGATGTGCGCGATGGTGGCGGTGACGTCAGCGAGTCAGCGCTGGTCAAGCGCCGTGCCGACCGGTTGGCCGAGTTGGGGGTGAAGAGTGAATGGGAGGTGTTGCACGGCGACGATCCGGCTGAGGCGATCGAGTCGTTCGCGGACGGCATGATCGAGCCAGTGCTGCTGGTGAACAGCGAGCGTTGGAACGATCCGAACCGCTTGCACCTGCACAGTGTCGCTCGACGGCTGGCGCACCATGCCCGCCAGCCGGTGCTGGTGCTGCCACACGCGGATCGCGATGAGCCGGTATCGGCATCGACGACGGCCCACCGATGAGGCCGTAGCTGGAGCACAGGCTTTCGTTCTTCACGCGGTACGAGTGGTCGGGACCCCTCGGCCCTGCCCGACGCCTGCCCGGAGCGTTTGCACACTTCTGTCCCGGGGGTCGTACGGCGAGTGTTCACACGCGACACGGGGCACGGCGGAATCGTCGGGTCGTGCGTTCGCCGGCCCGAGCAACCAGCGGTGAACAGGACCGCAT
>JANNFQ010000252.1:0-5480 GCA_031380045.1 Acidimicrobiaceae bacterium | reverse complement strand
CCGGGCACGAACGCACACGGACCCAACGAGTACCTGCATGTGCCCACCGCTCGCCGGTTGACCAGTTGCCTGGCACGGCTACTGCAATCACACGCCACCCGAGAGTGCACCTGACATGACGACGCGTCCGTCATCGCCGACAACGATGGACACGCTGAGAGCCGCGTGCATGGCCTTGCCCGAGGTCACCGAACGGATCAGTCACGGCGAGCCGACGTGGTTCGTGCGCGGCAAGAAGAGCTTCGCGATGTCCAGCGATCACCATCACGACGACCGAATCGGTTTCTGGTGTGCGGCCCCCGCCGGCGTGCAACAAGAGCTGATCGAGACCGAACCCGAACGCTTCTTCCGGCCGCCGTACGTCGGCGGCCGCGGCTGGGTGGGTGTCTACCTGGATGTGCCAGACATCGACTGGGGCGAGATCGCCGCAATCGTCACCGACGCGTACCGGACGGTGGCGCCAGCCACCCTGGTCGCCTTGCTCGAGCGGCGCTGAGGCGTTCACGTCGGCCGCGACGGCAGACCGGCTGCGCTGCGTGGCATTCTCCAGATGTGCGCAACCCCCCGATGCCCGCCAGCGCCACGCCCACCATCCTCGCCCGCACACTCATCGGCGTCGAGACCGTGGGCGTCGGTGCGTGCACCAGCCGCGGCGTCATCACCAGCCGCCCACGACGACGGGCGGTCTCGAGCGGTCTCGCTGTGGTCGCAGCATCGGCGATGACACTGGGTACGTTCGGGTGTTCGTCAGACGCCGGCGTCAGCACGATCGGCTCGTTCACTTCCAGCACGCCTGTGCCCACCAGTGCGCCGCCGCCCGTCACGGCAGCGCCCACGACCAGCACATCGACCACCACGTCCACCACCACCACGAGCACGACGCTGCCGCCGACCACCACGACTGAGCCGATCATCACCGAGGGCGCCATCGTGCTGGTGGCCAACGGTTCGGGTGTGCCCGGCGCAGCCGCCAGCCTGACCGCCACGCTGGCCGACATCGGTTTCATCACCAACCCGCCCGTCAACGCCGCCGGCTCTGACGAGGACCTACCAGACAGTCGGATCTACGCCAGAGATGTCAGCGACCCGGTTGCGTTGTCGATCTCACGCGTGATGGGCGGGGTGCCGGTCATGCGCATGCCCACACCGGTTCCCGTCGACAGCGGCTCGGCTGCTGATGCGACCGTCGTGGTCATGCTGGGCAAAGACCTGGCGGGTACCGATCCGGTCCAGCCGTAGCCCCGATCTGCGTCAAGCCGGTGTGAAGGTGACCGGCATGGTTCGGACGCCGGCGATGAAGTTGGATGCCAGGGTCTGACGCGGACCGGCTGCCGTCATGTCGGGCATGCGCGTCAGCATCTCGCGCAACATCGCGACGATCTCGATGCGGGCGACGTGTAGGCCGAGGCACAGATGCGGTCCGCCGCCACCGAACGCCATGTGCGGATTTGGTGATCGGCCGACATCGAAGCGGTCGGGTTCGACGAACACCTCCTCGTCGCGATTTGCGGCACCGTAGAACACCACCAGCTTGTCGCCTTCACGGATCTGCTGATTGCGCAGCACCGTGTCGTGCATGGCAGTGCGCCTGAAGTGCACAACAGGCGAGCTGTACCGCAGCATCTCTTCGACCGCAGTGGGCAGCAACCCGTCGATGTCAGCCATCAGCCGGGCGCGCTGGTCGGGGCTGTCGAACAACATCTGCATGCCCGCAGCCAACAGGTTGCGAGTGGTGTCGCCGCCGGCGTTCACCAGCAACAGGAAGAACCATTGAAACTCTGCGTCGGTCAGCCGATCGCCGTCGACCTGGGCCTGCACGAGCGTCGAGGCGATGTCGTCGCTGGGGTTCGCACGCTTCGCGTCGGCAACCTGCTGCGCGTAGTTCAACATCTCCGTGATCGCCGTCCCCTTCTTCTCGGGGGGCGCAATCGCGTCGTCGGTCGTGTGCATGATCTCGGTCAGTTCGTACAGGCGCTCGCCATCGACGCGGGGTATGCCCATCAGTTCGGCGATCAGCCCCGACGGCAGCCGCCCGGCGATGTCGTGCACCAGATCGCACTGACCTCGATCGATGACATCATCGACGATGTCGCGAGCCAGCACCGCGATGCGATCGCTGAGCAGTTGCGCGTTGCGCGGGGTGAAGCCACGACTGACCAACAGCTTGAAGCGATCGTGCTGCGGCGGATCCATGTTCAGCATCATCTGTCGCGCCGCCAGCAACCCCATCTCGTCGGGCTCGGGCATCATGACACCGCGAGCGAACGAGCTGAAGGTGCGCGGCTGACGGCTGATGGTGCGGACGTCGTCGTACTTCGTGATCGCCCAGAAGCCCGGACCATCGGGTTCGGGATGCCAGTGCACCGGATCGTTGGCGCGCAGCCATGCGTACTGAGCCCACGGATGGCCCTCGGCAAACGAGTTGGTCGAGATCAGGTCGATCTGCGGTGCGGTGTCGGCGACGGTCATCGACTTCGACCGTACTCGTGACCCCGTGCGCAGGCCGAGTGCGGCGTTGCGTAGGGTGCGACCATGACTGTGCGACGAGTGGTGACAGGGCACGATGCCGGCGGAAAGTCGGTGTTCGCCAGCGACACACTGGTCGAGCCGACGACCGTATCGCTGCTACCCGGCAGCGAGTTCCACCAACTGTGGGGTGCTGATGCAACCCCCACGTTTCCCGATGACGGCACCCGACCGTCCACGGCGATGTACTTCCCGCCGGTTGGCGGGTTCCGTTTCGGCATGTTTGCCGTGCCACCGCTGGGCAGCGTGAACGTGGGCGACATCGACATGGCGGCCGCGCTCGCCGAGATGGAGGCGGCGCTGCCGGGCTTGGCAGGCCACATGGAACCCAACGCCCCGGGCATGCACACCACGGCGACGATCGACTTCGAGGTGGTACTGGACGGCGAAGTCTGGTTGGAGCTGGACGATGGCGCCGAAGTCCACCTGCGCGTCGGCGACACCGTGGTGCAGAACGGCACACGGCACGCGTGGCACAACCGCGGCGCCACCACTGCTCGCCTGGCCGTGTTCCTGATCGGGGCACACCACGCCAAGCTCGACGGACGCGCCTGATCGGGCTGCCGCGATGATCCTGATGTTGTCGGGCAGTTTGCGGGCCATGTCCACCAACACTGCGCTGTTGCGTACCGCTGCAGCGATGTTCGACGACGGCGTGCTGTACGACCGGATGGGGCAACTGCCCCACTTCGATCCCGACGACGATGTCGAGCCGTTGCATCCCGAGGTGCAACACCTCCGTGACACCATCCAGGCCGCCGAAGCCATCGTCATCTGCATGCCCGAGTACGCCGGCGCGATGCCCGGCTCGTTCAAGAACGCACTCGACTGGACCGTGGGCAGCACGGTCATGAATGCCAAGCCAACGGCCATCGTGAACGTGTCGGCGTTCGGCGCGTCGACGGCCCAACAGTCGCTGCTGATCGTGTTGGGGTACGTGATGGCCGACATCGTGGCGACGGCCAGCGTGCACATCCCGGTGCAACGCCAGCACGTGGGCGCAGACGGACTGATCGACGACTCAACGGTCCGCCAGCAGATCACCGCCGTGGTGTCGGCCCTGCGCGCTCGCACGGCAGCCACCCCGTGAGCGCGGCAACCATCAAGTGAGTACGCCACCCACTGCGATCCTGTGGGACATCGACGGCACGCTGCTGCGCGCCAGCGGCGCCGGAGTACGTGCGTTCGTCGAGGCGCTGACTGCTGTGACGGGGCTGGAGTTCCCGACGGGCGATCTGGACATGGGCGGTCGCACCGATCCCGAGATCGCCCGACGCATCCTGCACTTTGCGGCAGCCGAGGGCGATCACGACGAGCTCGCCGATCAACTGCTGACCCATGTGGCCGCCATCTATGCCGCGAACGAGGCAGAGTTTGCCGAGCGCACGAAGGCGTTGCCCGGGGTGCCCGAGGTCTTGGCCGCGGTCGAGGCGCTTGGCATGCTGCAGACCGTCGTGACCGGCAACGTGGAACCGATCGCGCGCATGAAGGTGAGGGCCGCCGGGGTCGCGGGACGACTGGTGTTGGACGTCGGCGGCTACGGCAGCGACCATCACGTGCGTTCCGAGTTGGTCCACACCGCGGTTCGACGAATCGCGGCCAGCACCGGAGCCGTGGATCCGCGACGGACATGGGTCATCGGTGACACGCCACGTGATCTGGAATGCGCGCGCGCTGCGGGCGTGCGTTGTGTTCTGGTGGCGACCGGAACGAACCCGTTCGAAAAGTTGTCGGCGCTGGACGCCGATGCAGTGTTCGCGAATCTGACCGAGTTGGACCGGTTTCTGGAGTTGGTCGCCGGGCCGTGACGGCTACAGCGCGTCGATGACCTGTGTGGCCGCGGCGATCAACCGGGCTGCGCGCAGATCGCCGGCCAGGTTCTGTGCCGATTGGTTCATGACGTACCCGAACCCCAATTCGCGTTCGGGCTGCGCGAAGGCAACCGATCCGCCAGCACCCGGATGCCCGAACGAGCCAGGACCCGCGTAGGGCGTGAACGCGCCATGGGTCATGAAACCCATCCCGAACGTCGTTGGCATGATGAGGCATGCGTCGGGCTCGCCGTCGGGGGTGACGGTGACGCGGGCGACGTTGCGCACGTCGTCGTGCAGCAACTGCACGCCGTCGATGGGGGCGAAGGTTGCCGCGTACACCTTTGCCAACGAGCGCGCATTGGTGATGCCGTTGGCAGCTGGGATCTCGGCCGCATGCACGGGCCGCGAGTTGAACAAACCGTCACCCTGGAAGGTGCCGTTCAACGACAGTGCCCGGCCGCCGTTGCTGTTCGGACCCATGAACTGCTCGAGGATCGCCTGCAACGCGGGGTCGGACGATTCGGTCGAGATGGGTGCGCCCAGGATCGGCGCGACACGAGGCTCGAACGACTCGGGCAGCCCGATGAACAGTTCGACATCCAGTGGTGTGGCGATCTCGTCCTGCACGAACTGGCCCACACCGCGATGCGCTGGATCGACTCGGCGAATCAGTTCGCCGGCCAGCCAGCCGTACGTCAGCGCGTGATAGCCGTGAGTGCTGCCGATGGGCCACTCGGGCTTGGTGTCGGCCATGCGCGTAGTGACGGTGTCCCAGTCGAGCGCCTCGTCCAAGGTCATCGTGCCCTGGATGCTGAACAGGCCGCACTGGTGGCTCAGCAATTGGGCGACCGTCGCGTCGCCCTTGTCGTGGGCGCCGAACTCGGGCCAGTACTTGGTGACGGGAGCGCCGTAGTCGAGCAGACCGCGTTGCACGCAGATGCCCACAGCGATCGCAGTGATGCCCTTGGTCGTCGAGAAGACCAACTGCAGTGTGCTGTCGTCGTAGGGCTGGTCGCCACCGTCGAACGATCCACCCCACAGATCGACCACCTTCTGGCCACGGTGGTACACCGACACTGATGCGCCGGTCTCTTCTCCCGTCGCAAAGTTCTCGTGGAATGCGTCCTGGACCGCACCCCA
>JANNFQ010000236.1:0-2851 GCA_031380045.1 Acidimicrobiaceae bacterium | reverse complement strand
GCCGCCGCAATGGCGCTGGTGGTCTCGGCGTTCTGGGCGCTGTTGAACAAGAAGTACGTCGTGGCCGGCATCGTGCTAGCGATCGGTCTGGTCGGCATCTACTCGTACGCGGTGTTCGAGAAGCCGAACAACCAGTTCGTCTACATCTTCCCGTACATCGTTGTCCTGGTCGTGGTCTCGGCACGCAACCAAAGCCTGCGTCCTCCAGCTGCCGAAGGCATCCCCTACTTCAAGGGCCAACAAGGCTGACCCGACCAAGGAGGCGCGTCAACGCTCCGCGCCATTGCACGGTCACACAAAGACGTTCGCTGGGTCTGCGTGAGCCCTCAAAGGCGCGGAACATTTGTGTGGTCACTCAAACCACATTCGCCTCCGCCAGACACGCTGGTGACTGGAGATCGAGACCGGGGTCAACGGGTTCGGTGGCTGGTGGCTTGCACTTCAATGCCGCCGCGAGGGCGTTGCGTGAGGGTGACGGTGACCTCGTGGGGCGCGACGGTGGTCATGACTTCGCCAGCGATCTCGGCCGCCAACGCCTCGGCGAACACGGCTCGATCACGGAAACCCCACAGGTACAGCTTCAGGCTCTTCGACTCGATGCACCACTGATCGGGCCGGTACTCGATGACCACATGCGACAGGTCGGGTTGCTGGGTGACGGGACACATCGACGACAGCTCGTCGTTGGTGAATCGCACGGCGGTCACATGGGCGGGCGCCGCGAACACTTCGACGTGGTCGATGGCGTGACGCACGGTGGCACCCAAGACGCTCAAGCCGGGCACGGTCGATGCGGGCACGGTCGATCCGGAGGTCGCTTCCATGGCCGACAGGGTAGGGGCAGACCGCACGAGCGCCTACGCTGACCCGATGGGTGCAGCGCTCTCTGACCAGCAGGTCGACCAGTACTTCCGCGACGGCTACCTGGTCGTCCCCGACTTCGTCGATGTGACTGCGTGCGCGCAGTTGCGCGAGGCGGCCATGGCAATCGTCGACGACTTCACACCCACCGAACGACGCACGGTGTTCACCACCAAAGAGCAAGAGCGCGTCAGCGACGGCGACTTCCTGGCATCGGGCAGTGGCATCTGGTGCTTCTTCGAGGAGGATGCCTTCGACGAGGCGGGCGATCTGCGCCAGGCCAAGCACCTCAGCATCAACAAGATCGGGCACGCCATGCACGACCTCGATGCGCAGTTCCAGTCGTTCACCTACACCACCGATCTGGCCGATGTGGCCACCGACATCGGCCTGGCCGAGGCGTTGGCGTTGCAGAGCATGTACATCTTCAAGCAGCCCCGCATCGGCGGCGAGGTCGGCTGCCATCAGGACGCCACGTTCCTGGCCACCGACCCCATGAGCGTCTGCGGGTTCTGGTTCGCCATCGAAGACGCCACGCTGCAGAACGGCTGCCTGTGGGCCGCGCCGGGCGGTCATCGCACCCCCCTGCGCAAGCTGTTTCAGCGATCAGGCCCGCTGGACACCGATGGCACGCACTTCCAGATCCTCGATACGTCGCCGTTGCCCGAACCATCCGAACTGGTGCCGTTGGAAGTGTCGGCCGGCACCATGGTGCTGCTGCACGGGCTGCTTCCCCATTGGAGCGACGTCAACCGGTCGGCCACCAGCCGTCATGCGTACTCGGTGCATTGCATCGATGCCGACGCCAACTATCCCGAGTGGAACTGGATCCAACGCACCGAGTCGCTGCCGCTGCGCAGCCTGCAGCACGTGGCCCGCGCCGGCCAGGGCAGTTCTCAGACCGCACCCAGCGACACCGCCACCAACGAGACCGCTTCCAGTAACACGGTGCCCGCGTGAACCACGAGGCACTGTCACGGGCCCCGAAGGTCTTGCTGCACGATCACCTCGACGGTGGTCTGCGACCGGCCACGGTGGTCGAGCTCGCAAACGAGTACGGGTACTCCGGGCTGCCGACCACCGATGTGGAAGAGCTCGGCTCGTGGTTCAATCGGGGCGCCAAGGGCAACGATCTGGTGCTGTACTTGCAGACCTTCGACCACACCGTGGGCGTCATGCAGCACCGCGACGCCATCCAGCGCGTGGCCTTCGAGTGCGCCCGCGACTTGGCCGCCGACGGCGTGGTGTATGCCGAGGTGCGGTTCGCTCCCGAGCAGCACATGGAGGCCGGGCTGCATCTCGACGAGGTGCTCAGCGCAGTCATCGACGGTTTCGTCGAAGGCTCGGCCGGCACCGATCTGACCATCTACACCATCTGTTCGGCCATGCGCACGGCGGCGCGCAGCCTCGAGATCGCCGAACTGGCGGTGCGGTGGCGCGACCGCGGCGTCGTGGGGTTCGACATTGCTGGAGCCGAAGAGGGCTTCCCCCCCACCCGCCATCTCGACGCGTTCCAGTTCGTGCAGCGCGAGAACTTCCACACCACCATTCACGCCGGCGAGGCATTCGGGCTGCCCAGCATCTGGGAGGCAGTGCAGTTCTGCGGCGCCGAACGGTTGGGGCACGGTGTGCGCATCGTCGACGACATCACCGGTCCGCCGGGCGAGGAACAACTGGGCCGGCTGGCGTCGTACATTCGCGACCGTCGCATCCCACTGGAACTGTGTCCCACCTCGAACGTCGGCACCGGTGTGTGCTCGTCGGTGGCCGACCACCCCATCGGCATGCTGCGTCGTCTGCGATTCCGAGTGACGGTCAACACCGATAACCGGTTGATGAGCGCTACCTCGATGACCCATGAGATGTCAGAACTGGCCGACGCGTTCGGCTGGGGCCTCGACGACTTCGAGTGGATGACGGTCAATGCCATGAAGAGCGCGTTCGCCTCGTTTCCCGAACGGCTGCGCATCATCAACGGCCTGATCAAGCC
>JANNFQ010000233.1:0-27698 GCA_031380045.1 Acidimicrobiaceae bacterium | reverse complement strand
TCCTGCGGGTTGAGCTGACGGGCTTTCACTAACGCCTGTTTTGCATTGGGATATTTCCTGCCGGCGTGGTAGGCGATACCGAGTGATTTAAACGCTTCTCCGTTCTTAGTATCCAGCTCGGTCGCTTTGCGATAGGCATTGGTGGCCTCTTCATAGTCCCTGACTCGCATCGAGGCATCGCCTGTTCCAATGGCCACAACGTCAAGGTCCGAGTATGCGCTCTCCTCACCGCGTGCGTAGCTGCCCATCAGGGCGACGCCCAGCGCACCCCGATCACTCATCTCGGCGGCCACGGCTTCAGCTACATCCAGGGCGGTCATGGCCGAAACTGTGCCACCTCCCGCAGGGTTGGCCGGGCGCGGTCAGGTCGTTGCGATCGACACGACGAAGCCGCGGTGGTCGCTGCCCGGGATGTCGATGTCGTCGATGTCGGTGGCCACCAATCCATCGGTGATCAGCGCGTGATCCAGCCGCACGAAGGTCGGCGCAGTCAGGCCACTCGGCCACGACACCGAGAACCCACGGCCGAGTTGTTCGTGGGCATCGATCAGCCCGCGACCGAGCAGATGTCGAAATGCCGGATGCCATCGCGATGCGTTGAGATCGCCGACGACGATGGTCGGCAGGTCGGTCGACAACGCTCGCGTGCCGATCACTGGCAGGTCGGCGCGCCAACGCCGCAGTGAACTGCGGTCGACACCGGGAAGCGGATGCACGACCAGAACCCTCACTGATGTGCCATCGACGTCGATGGTGGCGTCGATGCCCGACTGATGCCCGATCTCGATCACCTCGCCGCTGATGATCGGGTAGCGGCTGAAGAGCGCAACGCCGTTGCGGTCGCCGGGCGCTCGGTCGATGCGATACGGATGCGTGGTGTCGATTCCACCGGCATCGAGAACGTCGCGGATCGGTTGGAAGTACTCGGTCACCGCGATCACATCGGCATCCAGGTTCAGCAGCACCTCCCCGGCCTGCTGGGGCTGAGGGTTCTTGTAGTAGACGTTGGCGTGAGCCAACGTCAGATGCACGCCGTCGCTGGCCGGATCGGGGGCCGACGCGTGGAACACCACCGGTGCGCTGAGCCACAGCAGTGCGACCGCGATCGTCGCCGACAACACCGCCATGGCGTGACGTCCGAGCGATGAAGCGACCAGTGCCAAGGGAACCGCCGGCGTCAGCACGTACGGCGTCAACGCCTGCGTCGCGAAGACGATGGGCAGGCCGGTCCAGCCAGCCGCCTCGGTCAGTGCGACCATGCCCATGCCGGCCACAGCCAGCCAGCCGATCAGTTCGATGAAGGTGGCGCGGCGATCGGCCATCAACTCAGTGCAGCACACCCGTGATCGGGTGCAGCGTCACCAACCGCGCAGATCGATCGGCCAGCGATCGATCACCTCGTCGCCTCGAAGTACCCAAGCCACCTCGTGCATCGCCACAGTGGGATCGATGTGCGCCGGAGTCACGCGGACGCGATCGCCGATGTGCTGGGCGTCGTCAGGCGCGAACGTGATGTGCTCGTCGCTGAGGAACCAGACCGAGGCGCCATCGATGGTGGGGTTGCCGTGGTCCATGCCCATCGACTTCAGGCCGACGTCGGCGACGGCGTGCCGCTGGGTAGTCGCAATCACGGTGCCCACCACCCAGCAGGCCAGTTCGAACGGATGCCCGTGCGCGGCGTACTGGCTGTCCATCAGCACGTAGCTGCCGGCCTGCACCTCGGTGACACGGTCGAGTAGATGGTGCGTGCCTGTACCGCCTGCGCTGATGATCTGGCCACCGACGACTTCGTGCGCTCGGAGCAGCGCATCGATCGCAGCGTCGACCTTGGCCCGCTGCTCGTAGCGGTCCAGCACCATCATCAGGTGCCCCTCGTACCCCATGACGCCGCGCACCTCCATGCCGCGCCTGCGAGCCAGGTCGGCGATTCGTCCGGCGTCGTCGGGTGCGCAGCCGCAGCGGGGCAGCCCGATGTTCACGTCGACCAGCACGTGGCCGATGCCGGCATCGGCAGCAGCGTCGACCGTCTCGGGCGAGTCGACGGCGACAGTGACCAGTGCATCCAACGCTGCCATCGCCCGTAACCGAGTCGGATCGATCGTCTCGTTGGCCAAAAGCAGGTCTTCGCCCAATCCCGACAGGGCCATGCCCACGACCTCGCGTGGCGTCGCGCACGTGAACGTCGTGTGCCCGGCGGCCGCCTGCACGGCGGCCAACGCCGTGCACTTGTGGGCCTTCACATGCGGGCGCAACGACGGGCCGGGGCGCAAGGCGGCCATGGTGGACACGTTGCGACTCAGCACGTCGGCGTCGATGATCAGAGCCGGTGTGGGGAGATCGTGGACGTTCATCCGTTTCATTCTCGCTCAACGAACCGTGGTGCTCAGATGGATCGCAGCGATGTGCCGATGCGCGTACTCTTCCGGCATGACCGACGTGTCGATCCCTGCGAACGACCGTCCGGTCGACGGCGTGGCCATTGCCCGGCGACTGGTGACCACGGTCGCCGTGTTGGCAGTGATCGGCACCGTCATCGCCCTGGTGCTGGTGCAGCGAATCGGTACCCGATATCGAGATGGTTTGGAGGTGGCTCGCGACGGAGCGAACGTGGCCGCCGTCAGCGCCGAGGCCGCCTCGTCGCTGGCATCCGACGTGTCGGGCCTGACCGCTGCAGCCACAGATGGGTTGGACCAGACCCGGCGCGTTGTCGAGCTTTCGTCGGTATCGGTATCGCAGGTCGGCACCGCGATGAGCAGCAATCTGGCCGATGGCGTGGAAGGCACGTCGGGTATCGCCGACAAGATGGCGGGCTTCATCGAGACGATCGAGAACCTGATTCCCGGTGACACCCAGTCTTTGGCCGAGGATCTGCGCGCACTGTCCGATGGGCTGGAACCGGTGCCCGACCAACTGCGGGCGTTGGGTGACCAACTGCTGCTGGCCTCATCTGGGCTGGATGCAACAACCGGCACACTGGATGTGCTGCAGGTCCAACTCGGTGCGTTGAACGACAGCATCGCCCAAGCGCGTGAGGCACTGGTTGCGGTCCAGGCTTCGGCCGACGACCTGGCGGTCAGAGCCCAGGAGGCGCTGGACGGTTCGAGTACCGACCTGTGGTTGATGCGACTTCTGGTCGTGGCGATCGGTGCGGGCGTGGCGGCGGCCTGCCTGGCGGCTCGTCGCGCGTTGGGGGCGCTGAACGGTGCGGGCGGTGGGACTCGAACCCACACTCCTCTCGGAACAGGCTCCTAAGGCCTGCGCGTCTGCCAGTTTCGCCACGCCCGCGGCGACCGCCTCACGTTACCGATTCATCCCTCTGCCAAGCGCACCATCAGACGGGCGACGGGGGACACCGCCGCCCGAAGAAGGATCGCCCGGTGAGGCACGAGTTGGCGACGACGCGTGGTGGCGACGACGTGTCCGTCGGCCAGCAATTGCAGCCGACCGTGGATCACTTCGGTGACTCGGGCAGTGACGCCATGCGACGAATGGGCCGCCCACAGCACGGGCGCCTCCACGGCGATCGCGTCGACGTTCGATGGCCACTTTCGGTCGGCCAACCACCGCACCACAGCTGCTGCCACCGATCGTCCGTCCAGCGCGCAGACGTCTGCGGTCTCGGCAGGATGCACCAGGTTGCCCACCGCGAACACGCCGGGTGACGACGTCTGGAAGGTCTGGGTGACGGTCGGCGAACCGGCATGAGGTGTCATCGCCAGCCCGGCTCGTCGCACGATCTCGTGATCGGGGATCCAGTCGCCGGTGAACACGACAGTGTCGCAGTCGAGGCGACGGCCGTTCGACAACAGGACCGCTTCGACGCGTGTGTGACCGATGATCTGGGATACCGACGCACCGGTGATGATCGGCACGCGATACCGGGTCGCCGTTGCCAACCGCAGCGGAGCCAGGGTCTGATGTCGCGGCAGTTCGGTGACCATTGCGACTGGTGTGCACCCACCGTGACGGAGGGTCCAGATGGCCGAGAAACTGACGTGCTCGGCGCCGACGATCACACCACGGCGACCGATCGACCGATGATGCGGTGCGGTCAGCTGCTGGATGGTGCCGGTGGTGAACACTCCGGCGGGTCGATCGCCAGGCACCAGTCGGGCAGCGCGCGGGCGCTCGCGGACGCCCGTCGCCAACACGACGGCGTCGGCCTGCATCCGTTCGCCGTTCGTCAGCGTCACGGCCGTGCCGTCGATGGCTGCAGCAGTGGTTGACGACCGCAGTTCGACGCCGCACTCTTCAGCACGAGTCACCAACCGACGTGCGTAGTTGGGTCCGGTCATCAACCGATGCAAGTCGCGCACACCGAAGCCGAGGTGATCGGTGTGTCGCGGGATGCCGCCCATTTGCTGCTCGCGGTCCAGCACGGTCACCCGGCCGACGCCCAAGGCGCGTAGCCGGGTGGCTGCTGTCAGCCCGGCCGGGCCGCCGCCGATGATGACGACGTGTGCCGGTGTCGTGGCGCTCATGAGGCAGGGTCCCAACCGGTCAGCCGTGCTACCTCGGCAAAGCAGTAGAACCCCTGGCATCGTCCAGCCAGCGTTCGTGTTCGCCGGCGCAGGCCATCCACGTCAGTGGCGGGAAGGGGCCCAGCGCAAGCGGCGACGATCTCGGTTTCGGTCACCCGTTCGCAGTGGCACACGATGCGCCCGCCGTGTTGATAGGGCCGGTCGCCGGCTTCTCCCAACGGCGTCAACCGCACAGCCACCCCCGAGCGCTCCGATGCGTCCAAGCCAATCGACCGCAGCCGCGACAGTGCCTCCTCGGCCAACGCCATCGACGCCGTCAAGCCGGTCGAGCGGATGCCGCCCAGGCCCACGTAGCGTGCATCAGCTTCGGTCGAGAGCTGGTAGTCGCTGTGCTCGGTGGCCGCACGCAGGCCGGCGTACACGGCGGTGACCTCTTCATCGACCAATGAGGGAACGATGCGGCGACCCTTCTCGAGCAGCGTGCGGATGCCGGTGCATGTCGAGCCCGTGGCGTTTCGATCGTCGATGTCGTCGGCGGTGGGGCCTAGCATGATGTTGCCAAACACGGTGGGGGCAACCAGCACGCCCTTGGTGTGCGCAGTAGGAACCGGCAGGACTGTGCCGCGTAGCAACGGCCGGGCCAACTTGTCGAACACGATCAACTCGCCGCGGCGCGGCTGGATCGTGAAGCCGTCGAAGCCGAACATGCGGTGCACCGTGTCGCCGTGCAAACCGGCCGCATTCACCACGTAGCGCGACGTGACCGTGTGGAGCGCACCGGTCGGCGTCGTCGTGATCAGCTCGGTCGTCTCGCTGCCCACGGTGCAGCCCGTCACTCGCCGGTTCAGCAGAATCTGGCAGCCGTTGGCTGCGGCCTCCAGCGCGAAGGCGATGGGTGTGCTCCACGGATCGATCAGGTGCTCATCGGGCACCACCATGCCGGCGGTCGCTCCAGGGCCGAGATGCGGCTCGCGCGCGTACACCTCGGCTGTGTCGATCAGCTGTGCCCGGAGGTAGCCGTTGGCGGCGGCCCTCTGTGCCAGTGCCGGCAGCCTGGCGGCCTGCTCGTCGTCCCACGCGACCAACAGCGCACCCGTCGCCTCGATCGACACGCCGACCATTGGCGCGTACTCGCGCAGTAGCGCATGGCCTCGTGCCACCAAGCGCGACTCGATCGAACCGGGAGTGGCGTCGAATCCGGTGTGCAAGATGGCGGTGTTTGCCTTGCTGGTGCCAGCGCCGACATCGGCTCCGGCCTCGATCAGTGCGACATCCAGATCGTGCAATGACAGCAGCCGAGCGACTGCGCATCCAACGACGCCGCCGCCGATGACCACCACGTCGAAGATGCAGTCGACGGGCTCGCGACGGGAGCCGCCCGTCGGGCCAGCCGCGGGACCCGTGTTCATCGGTCCATCGTTGCGTCGGCCACGGCTTGCCAGTGGTGCAGGCGCGACGCAGCTTCGTCGGCGCCGATCGACGGTTCGACGACCGTCTCGGGACGCCAGTCGCGATCGACACGGGCCGCATCGCGCAGACCTGCGCCTACGGCTGCGAACGCGGCCACACCCAACGCCGTCGCATGTGGCGACGGGTAGACCTCGACGGGGGCCTGCAGCAGATCGGCCTGCGTTTGCAGCAGCAGTTGGCTGCGGGTCAGTCCGCCATCGACGCGCAACATGGTCAACGGGCTGCCCAGGTCGCGTCCGGCTGCCTGTGCCAAGAGGGCCACTTGCGTAGCGATGCCGTCGATCGCGGCCCGCACGAGGTGGGCTCGCTCGGTGGACAACGACAAGCCGGTGAATGCAGCCTTGGCATGTGGCTTCCAGTACGGGGCGGCCAACCCTGCCAGGGCGGGCACGAACGTGACGCCGCCTGCATCGGCGACGGTCGAACCGAGACGGTCCAGATCGGCCGGTTCGCTCATGATGCCCATATCGATCAGCCACCCGACAGCCGCACCCGCTGTGTAGACCTGGCCGTCGAGGCACCAGGTCAAGGCGCCGTCCAGTTGCCACGCCGGGCAGCCGACCAGACCGTTCTGCGATCGTGTCGGCACATGTCCCGTGGACGCCAGCAAGAACGCGCCGGTGCCGTAGGTGCACTTGGCCTCGCCCGCCGCATGGCACGACTCGGCGAACAGCGCGGCTTGCTGATCGACGCACACGCCGGTGACGGGCGCTCGCTGGCCGCCGAACACACTGCAATCGCCCAGCGCCTCGGCATTGCCGACGATGCGTGGCAACTCGGCCCGATCCACGTCGAAGATCTGGCACGCCTCGTCGCTCCACCGTCCCGTGTCCAGGTCGGCCAGCAACGATCGCCCTGCGGTCGCTACGTCGGTGACGAACGCACCACACATCTTGTGCAAAAGCCAGGCGTCGGTGGTGGTGATGGTCGGACCGGTACCCACCTGTTCACGCAGCCACACGATCTTTGGCGCGACGAAGTATGGGTCCAGTTCCAGTCCGGTGATCTCGGCCAGCCGCGCTGCATGACCGGCGAGGTCGATGCAGATGTCTGCCGACCTGCGGTCCTGCCACACGATGGCCGGCCCGATCGCGGCGCCGGAGGAACGGTCCCAAGCCAGCACCGTCTCGCCCTGGTTGGCCAACCCGATTGCATCCAGCCGTGGGCTTCCTGCTTCGATCAACGCACGGCAGCCCGCCCCGACCACGCTGTTCCACAATGCGGTCGGGTCCAGCTCGACGCCACCGTTCGCAGTGGCGACGACGTCGATTGGCGACTCGGCGGTGGCCAGGACGCGGTCGCCGTCGATCACGATCGCCTTGGTTGCCGACGTGCCTTGATCGATCGCGAGGATGGCCATCGGCCGGTGACACTACTTGTGGCCCGTATCGTCGCGTCATGGCCTTCACCGGGTTCCCCGACGCTGCGTTCACGTTCTACGAACAGCTCACTGCCGACAACACCCGCACGTTCTGGCTGGCGCACAAGGACACGTATCGAGCGGCCGTGCGTCAGCCCATGGACGAGCTGCTCGCAGAGCTGGGCGAGTTCGGTCCGTTCCATGTGTTCCGCCCCAACAAGGACGTCAGGTTCTCGAAGGACAAACGTCCGTACAAGGACCACATCGGCGCGTACGGCGAGACAGAAGGTGGTGCCGGCCACTACGTGCATCTGTCGGCGACAGGGATGATGGCCGGCAGCGGCTACTACGACATGGCAGGCGATCAACTCGATCGCTTTCGACGCGCCGTCGACGCTGATGCGGCCGGAGCCGAGATCGCGTCGGTCTGCGCCGCAGTCGCCAAGGCCGGGCTTCGCCTCGGGGCGATGAGTGAGCTGAAGACAGCGCCACGCGGCTATCCCAAGGATCATCCGCGCATCGAGTTGATTCGCCGCAAGGGTCTGATCGCTTCGCGTGAGTGGTCCGAGGCGTCGTGGATGCGCACGCGCGCCGTCGTCAAGCGCGTGCGTGACGCGTGGCAGGCGGCTGCCCGGATGAACGAATGGTTGGACACGCACGTGGGGCCCAGCGTTCTCGCTCCTGACGAAGGCGAGTTGGAGCGACTCGGTCGTCGCTGACCGCTCTGACCGCAGGTTCGGTGGTGAAAGTCAGGCGACGGGAATCCATGCCAGCAGCAGCTGGGTGACCTTCACATCGCTGCGCTCCAGCGGGACATCAACGGTGGTGATCTGCTTGGCCAGGTTGGACCAGCGGACGTCGATGACTGCCACCTCGTCGTGCATCTCACCCTCCAGGTCGACCAGTTGCTCGCTGATCGAGTTCACCTTGGTCTGGGCCGCATCCAGTCGTTCACCCGCAGCCGACGTTCGACCACGTCGCCCCGCGGCGCGGCCCAGCTTGTCGATGGCGTTGCCACGCGATCGCCTGCCCCCGAACAGACCGCCCAGCACCGAGCCCACCGTGGACAGCAGTTCCTCGTTGCGCTGACCCGACCGCTCGGCAGACAGCACGTCGGCGCGACCTTCCGCTGCCTGGAGTTGCTGCTGCAATCGCTCGATGCGGACCTCGAACTTGTCTTTCAGCTTGGCGATCTCGGCATCGGCGCGTTCGTCGGCAGCAACCAGACAGCGAGCGGCGAACGCGTCGTCTGCCTCGCCAGGGCGAGCGAACAGCTTCAGGTCGCGATTGACTGCGACGGTCAATCGGCGCGAGCGCACGAGATGGTCGATCAGATCTCGCTCCAGCTTGGTCCAGTAGGTCTTGCTGTTGATCGGCGCATCGCCCAGGAGGAAGACCGCGCCGGCCGGTGCCGTGGTCATCAGGTCGCGATCGTCGTGGTCCACGGCGATCGCCCGGCTGGCGTCGATCAACTCATCCAGCGGATGGATGACCGCCTCGTACTCCTCGTCGTGCACCAGATCGGCCTTGTCGTCGTCGAAGCGGAGCGCAACCCGGGCGACGGCGGCGGGTGCCAGACGCGTACTGCGCACGTCGCCACCCACGTCGGTCAGCCATGGAGCAGCGATGTCCACCCAGCGAACGGCCACGCCGTCGGCCACCTCTGGCATCAGCGATGTCGATTGATCGTCGGTCATCGAGCCGGCCGGCCTGGGGGGAGGCATCGAGGCAGGCGATGGGCTCGTCGCGCCCGAGTCGTGAGCGGGCGCTGGATCATTGGTCGGAGCACCAGCCGCAGTACGAGATGCACCGGCGGCCGTCGCCTTCTGATCGGCCATCAGCGAAGCGATCTGCTCGCGCGTCAACGGGCCGCGCAGATAGCTCATGGCCCAGCGTGTGGTGAACACATCGGGGGTGTCCTTACCGGCCCGCTTCAGCACGAACTCTCGCTTGGCCAGCGAGCCGATGGTCTGGCTGACCGCGCCCACGTCGACCCCACCCGACGCGGCGCTCATGCCGTCGAGCAGCCGCTGCTTGTCGCGTTCGGTCTGCAGGCGACCGATCATCCAGGTGCCGGCGTTCGAGAGCGCCTTGTAGTCGATGTCAACCGGGTTCTGCGTGCTGAGCACGACCCCGACGCCGAACGCGCGAGCCTGCTTCATGAGGGTCATGATGGGCTTCTTGGTCGGCGGCATGGCCGTGGGCGGCAGGTAGCCGGCAACCTCGTCCATGTACAGCAGGGCGCGCAGGTCGGTGGTGCCACTTTGGCGGCGCATCCAGGTGACCAGTTTCGACAACACCAGCGTGGTCACGAACTGACGCTCTTGATCGCCGAGGTGAGCTGTGGTGACGATGGCACAACGTGGCCGCCCGTCGGCTGTGTGCAGCATGGTCTCGATGTCCAGCGGAGGGCCGCTCATCCAGGCCCCGAACGATGGCGACGCCAGCAGACCGTTCAATCGCATCGCGAACGCAGTGCGATCGTTCGGCGGGAAGAATGCGTCCAACTCGAACACGCCCAGCTTGCGGATCGGCGGCGTCAGCGCCATGCCGACCAACGTGGGCAGGTCCAGGCTGCGTCCGTTCGCCCATTCGTTCATGATCAGGTTGCTCAGCAAGATGTGCTCGCGACTGGACAGCGGATCGGCCTCGATGCCCACCAGACCCAGCAGGCCGCTGACGAAACCGTCGATCTCGTCGCCGACGGTTTCGGTGTCGCTCATGTCGGCCGGCGCGCGTAGCGAGCCGACGATGTCGATGCCGACCCCACTGCCCGATCCGGGGGTGTAGATCGTGAAGTCGACGTTGGATCGCAACGCTCCGATGTCGGTGCCGGACAGGCCCCAGCCGCCGATGCCTGTGGCCCATGCAGTGGCTTGAGCAGACGCGAATTCGGCGACCGACTGCCCCGCCTTCTGCGCGTCACCGTCGTTGACCCACGGCTGAAAGTCGGTGGGGGACAGGTTGGGGAAGGTCAGGCACAGGTTGGTCAGATCACCCTTCGGATCGATCAGCAACGTGGGCACACCAGCGCGCAACGCCTCTTCGATCAACACGATGCCCAGGCCGGTTTTACCCGAACCGGTCATGCCGACGATGACGCCGTGTGTTGTCAGATCGCTTGAACCCACCACCGTGCTGGTGCCGGTTCGCCCGTGAGTTGCCGGGTCGATCTGCCCGCCGAGGAGGAAGTCAGCCATGTCCGGCACGCTACCCGTCGTCGCCCATGCCTACAGTGAGCGCATGATTCGTCTCAGCGTGTTCTATCCATCCGGCGACGACACCACGTTCGACCACGAGTACTACAAGAACACGCATGTGCCCATGTGCACGGCAGCGTGGAACGTGGGGGCCGAGATCGACAAGGGGGCCTCGGGGCCATACGTGGCCGCTGTGCACATGTTCTTCGAGTCGATGGAGCAGATGAACACCGCGATGGGGTCGCCCGAGACGGCCAAGATCATGGCCGACGTGCCCAACTACACCAACGCCACGCCGATCATGCAGGTCAGCGAAATCGTCTGACAGAACTTCGCGTTTGACACAAACCGGAGTTCGTTCAGGCGGCGGTGATGCGGTAGGCGCAGCGTTGGTCGCCGGCGAACACGTGTTGCACGCGCTCGACGTGCACGTCGTCACCCAGTGCCGCCCTGAACACCTGGAGCTCCGACGTGCACAGGCCGCTGCATGTGGCCGCGGCGGTGCAGATGGGACAGTGGTGTTCGACGAGCAGCAGATCGGCGCCGTCGACCGCGACCTCGGCCAAGTACCCCTCGGCGGTGCGTTGCTCGGCCAGCCGGCGGACGCGTACCGGAACGGCGCCGCGACCGACCACGGATCGGTATTGGTCGACCTGACGCCGGGCTCTGGCATCGATGATTCGCTCCAGCGCGTCCTCGCCGAGAACAGACCGGATCGAGTCGATCAACTCGACCGTCAGATCGACGTGCCGATCGGGAAACGCCGCTGCTGCGGCGCTGGTGAGCTGCCAGCGGGCGGCGGGGCGACCGCGGCCCTGTGCGCTGCCGACTTCGCGTGGGGTCATCACCCGACGAACCAGGCCTGCCTCTTGCAACGATTCCAGATGCTGACGCACAGCGGTGTCGGTCAGATCGAACTCGGCCGCCAACTCGCTTGCCGTCGCTGCGTCGACCCGCTTCAACCGTTCGATCAGGCGTCGCTTGGCATCGGTCATGTCGATCATGCGTAGACGAGCCTACCGATTACACAAGTGACTTCTTCGATAAAGACAGCCCATTGTGGTTCTCGATGAACGTTCGGGTGTTCTAGCCGGAGTGACGATCGGCTTGACAGAATGTCGGCGTGCAGCTTGCCGACGATCCCCTCCACGACGCCCTGATCAACCAATTCGGTCTGGCCGATGCCATCACCGATCAGGTCTCGCTGGTCAACAGCGTCGAGCGCTTTCGCGAGCAGGGCATCACGCTGCCGACGTTCGCGCAGCTGGCCGATCCAAGTGGCATCGACGCAGGGCTCACCGCTGGCGTCGACAAGAACGCGCCGGATGCCCGCAACCTGTTCCGGGTGCACTGGTACAACGACCTCGATGGCAACCGGGTCGACGTTCCCGATCACATCGTGTTGACCAAAGAGCTCACGGGTGTCGACAGCCCCATCATCGTGGTGTTCGGGGATCGCTTTCCGATGATCACGGCGCACAAGGTGCTCGCCGCCTACAGCTGCTTGGCGCCACGCGTCGTCAGTGGCCAGTTCGATCCCACCCGTCACCGGGCCATCTGGCCCAGCACGGGCAACTACGCCCGTGGCGGCATCGCCATCAGTCGCATCATGGCCAGCCGTGGGGTGGCCATCTTGCCGGCGGGCATGAGCCAAGAGCGTTTCGATTGGCTGGATCAATGGTGTGCCAACCCAGCCGAAGACGTCATCCGCACGGTCGGCACCGAGAGCAACGTCAAAGAGATCTACGACGCGTGCAACGAGTTGGCGAAGGACCCGGGCAACTTCGTGCTCAACCAGTTCTGCGAGTTCGGCAACCACTTGGGCCACTATGAGATCACCGGTCGAGCGCTGGGTCACGTGTTCGAAACCGTGCGCGCCGCGTCGGGCCGAGACCTTCGACTGGCTGCGTTCGCCAGCGCAACCGGGTCTGCCGGCACCATCGCGGCCGGCGATCGATTGAAGGACGACTACGGCACGAAGATCGTTGCCGTCGAGGCGTTGGAATGCCCGACGATGCTCCAGAACGGTTTCGGCGAGCACAACATCCAAGGCATCGGCGACAAGCACATCCCGCTGATCCACAACGTCACCAACACCGATGTGGTCGTGGCCATCAGCGACCGGGCCACGGACGAGCTGGATGTGCTGTTCAACACTCCCGACGGTCGTGCGTACCTGATCGATCGCGTCGGTGTGCCGGCGGCCATCATCGACACGCTCGAGCACTTCGGCTTTTCGTCGATCTGCAATCTGCTGGCGTCCATCAAGACGGCCAAGCTGCTGGGCCTGGGCCCCGACGATGCCATCATCACCATCGCCACCGATGGCGCCGCGTTGTATCCCAGCGAGCGCGCCAAGACCATGGCCGGCCGATTCAACGGACAGTTCGGCACCGTCCAAGCGGCAGCCGTGTTCGGCGAACATCTGGCCAACGTGACCACCGACGCGACCATCGAATGCACCGAGCGCGACCGCAACCGCATCTTCAACCTCGGGTACTACACCTGGGTCGAACAGCAGGGAACGCCTTTCGAGTTGTTCGAGGCGCGGCGCGCCCAGGGCTTCTGGCGCGGCCTTCGCCGGTACCTGCCCATCTGGGACGAGATGATCATCGACTTCAACGCCCGCGTCGCCGGCTGATGGATCTGCCCCTGGCCGCGGGGTGGCGTTGCGTGGTGTGCGGTGCTTCGGTGGATATCGCCGAGCCGTTGGCGTGGCGATGCCCGAACGCCATCGGCGACGACCGTCACCACTCGCTGGAACTGGTGCAGGCTGAGGCCTCGCTTCGTTCCAATGGTGACCGCAACCCGTTCCAGGCCTTCCGCCAACATCTCGCGTGGGACTCGTACGCACGTGCGCTGGGAATGACCGATGTCGCGCGTCGCGCCGTGGTCGCAGAACTGGACGACCGAGTGGCCGATGTGGCCGGGACCGGCTTCATGGTCACGCCGTTCGAGCGTGCCGATGCGCTGTCGGCGGCCCTGGGCTTCAGCGACAACGGTGGCGTGTGGGTGAAGGACGAGACCAGCAACGTGGCCGGCAGCCACAAGGCCAGGCACCTGTTCACCATCTTGTTGCACCTCGTCGCAACTGAGCTGGCCGGCAGGGCGCCATGGGCCGACCAGTCGTCGCGACCACCATTGGCCATCGCATCGTGCGGCAACGCGGCGCTGGCCGCAGCCACGCTGGCGGCCGCTGTCGGCTGGCCCATCCAGGTGTTCGTGCCCGCAGTCGCGAATCAGGTGGTTGTCTCGATGCTCGACGACCTTCACGCCAACGTGGTCACATGCCCGCGAATGTCCACCGATGCGCCGGGCGATCCGTGCGTGCATCGCTTTCGCGAGGCCGTGGCTGCCGGCGCCGTTCCCTTCAGTGTGCAGGGTCCTGAGAATGCGTGGTGCCTAGATGGTGGCCGCACGATCGGTTGGGAGATGGCCACCCAAAGTTCGGTGCAGTTCCACCGGACGTTCGTGCAGGTCGGTGGGGGAGCGTTCGCGGCCTGTGTGTCGGAGGGGATGCGTGAAGGTGGAGCGCTGCCGCGGCTGCATGCCGTGCAGACCGACAGCTGCGCCCCGCTGCGGCGCGCCTGGCACCGGTCACGTGAGCTGGAACAGCCAGGCAGTGCGGCCACGCATTGGGCCGAGTGCATGTGGCCCTGGGAGCAGGTCGGTGTTTCAGCGGCCGACGGCATTCTCGACGACGAGACCTACGACTGGTTGCCGGTTCTGGCGGCCATGGCGCGCAGCGGGGGCGAACCGATTGTGGTCACCGAGGCGCAGGTGTTGCAGGCCAACGAGCTCGCTGGTCTGCACACAGCCATCCATGCGTCGCATACCGGCACCGCCGGGTTGGCCGGGCTGTTGACGGTTCGTGCCCAGGTGGGCAACGACGATCGCGTGGCGGTGATCTTCAGCGGAGCGAGTCGCTAGTCCACCGGGTGCAGCACGCCGGTCTCCACGTCGTAGACGAAGCCGCTGACGTTGTCCTTGTACAAGATGAACGGGCTGAGATCGAGGCGGCGTTTGCACTGGCGCACGTTTGCGAACGGATCGACGAACGACTCCAGTGACCACGACGGCCTGATGCCGGTCTCGGCCTCGATCTCGGCCTTGAACTGGTCCTCCATGACCGACTGCAAGCCGCAGTTGGTGTGATGCACCAGCACGACCTCGCGGGTACCGAGGAACCGTTGCGACAGCACCAGCGACCTGATGACATCGTCGGTCACCACGCCGCCGGCGTTGCGGATGATGTGGGCGTCACCGTGTGCCAGACCCAGCATCTGGAAGATGTCCATGCGGCTGTCCATGCAGGCCACGATGGCCAGTTGGCGTCGCGGTCGCAGGGCCAGCCCGCGGTCCGAGAACTGTTGCGCGTAGGCCGCGTTGCTGCGGACCAACTCGTCGACATTGGGGCAGAACGGGGGGTCGGTCATCGGTGCACGTCCATCGCTCGATCGTCGTCCGACGGTAGCGTGTGGGCATGCCCGACGCCCTGCCCACAGCTCTCGAATCCGGTTTCGACCCTCGCAGCGATGTGTTCAATCGTCTGTTGAAGAACCGGGTGATCATGCTGGGCACCGATGTCAACGACGAGATCGCCAACTCGCTGTGTGCGCAGTTGTTGTACCTCGAGGGCGAAGATCCCAACGCCGACATCTGGCTGTACATCAACAGCCCCGGCGGCTCGGTGTACGCGGGCATGGCCATCTACGACACCATGCAGTTCGTCAGCTGCGAAGTGGCAACGGTGTGCATCGGCATGGCCGCCAGCATGGGTCAGTTCCTGCTGACCGCAGGGGCAGCGGGCAAGCGGTTCACCCTGCCGAACGCCAGGGTCATGATGCACCAGCCGCTGGCGGGTCTGCGTGGCCAGGCCGCCGACATCGCCATCCAGGCCGAGCAACTCGTGTACACGAAGAAGCGCATGGCCGAGCTGACCGCCTTCCACACAGGGCAGCCTGTCGAGAAGATCCAGGCCGACGCCGAGCGAGACCGCTGGTTCACCGCCGACGAGGCAGTGGTCTACGGCCTGGTCGACAAGGTGATGACCAAGCGCGGCGAGGTCCACTGACCTCAGGTACAGCCGACGCAGGAGACCCGCTGGTCGGGTCACCTTGGAGGTCTCGCGATTTCCGCATCGTCCTGGCCGGCGGGTTCATCAACGACATCGGCGACTGGTTGCTGCTGGTCGCGTTGCCGGTGTTCATCTACACCAAGACGGGATCGGGCGCCTCGACCGCTGCGCTGTTCGTGGTCGAACTGGCCGTCACCGTCGCCCTCGGACCATTCGTCGGCCGCCTGGTTGATCGGTGGGATCTTCGTCGAACACTCATCTGCACGAACCTGGCGCAGGCTGTTGCATTGCTGCCGTTGTTGGCAGTGACCGCCGATCGCCTGTGGCCGGCCTACGTGGTGGCCGTCGCCCAATCGGGCCTCGCCCGGATCAACAACCCAGCCACCGTGGCGATCGTCCCGCAGCTGGTGGCCCGGCCCCAACTCGTGGCAGCCAATGCGGCCTCGGCGTCGGCCAGCAGCCTGGCCCGACTTCTGGGCTCGCCGCTGGGTGGCATCGTGGTCGAGACCACGGGGCTGGGGGGTGTCATCATCGCCGACGGGATCAGCTTCTTGGCAGTGGCATCGGCCACCTGGTTCGTCCGGGCCGACACGTCGGTCGCGGCTCGACAGCCGATCGCCGCGACGCTGATGATGTCCGACACGACTTCCCCCGAGACGGTGTCGCTCGTCTCTGCAGCCGACGCTGTGGTACCGGTGGGGCCCGACGCAATGGTCGATCACGACCACTCTGCCGACGGCCAGCTGACGGCACGCGGTCGGCGATCGATGTTCGTGTCGGTGTGCCTCAGCGGCGTCGCCCAAGGGATGTTCCTGGTGTTGTTCCTGTCGTTCGTGGTCGACGATCTGCACGGCAAGGGCAGCGAGATCGGGGCGATTCGCGGTGTGCAGGCGGTCGGCGGCGTGTTGGGCAGCGTCGTCATCGGGCGCTTGGCCGCGCGCATCGATCCGGTCCGGCTGTACTCGTTCGGTCTTGCTGGCATGGGCATCGTCAGCGTCGTCATCTGGAACGGTCCCACGGTGACGCGCGCGATTGCGGTGTACGTGGTGCTCTTCATCGTGGTGGGCGTTCCCGCAGTGGCAACCAACGTGGGGTCCACGTCGCTCACCCAGCGTGCGGTGCCGCCGTCGCGTCTCGGTCGATTCGCAGGGCAGCTCGAGGCAGTCAATGCGGCCGGCACCGCCGTCGGGTCGTTGGCGGTGGGCGGGTTGTTGGGCCGCGTCGAGCGCTGGACCCTGTTCGATGCGCAGTGCGCCACGTACGTGGTGGCCGCTGTGTGCGCGATGTCCATCGGTCGCCACACACTGGCGCGCGGCGCTACGTCGTTGCCGGAGGCGGGATCGCGGTCGCGGTGACGGGGTTGGTGGGCGCCGGCGGCGTGCCGATGTCGGCGCCGCATGTCTTCTGTGTGTACTGCTGAATGCGTGTGGCGGCAGCCTGGCTGGAAAGTGCCGCGTCGTTCACCGTGGCCAATGACTGGGGATCGTCCGGAACCAGAGTGGCCGCGGTTTCCACGCTGGCGATCATGATCTGCCATTCGGGCGCCACGTCAGCAGGGGCCCGGTCACCGATGGCGCGGTACAGATCCAGCGTGGACTGAACATCGGCCTCGGTTGCGATGGACGGTGTGTTGATGGCGGTGATGTTGGCCTTCACCTCGGTGCAGTAGCTGGCGACCGAGTGGTCGGGGGAATCCGAACAGGCGACAGCAGAGGTGGCGACCAGCACAGCCGCGACCGATCGCGCAACAGCAGCGGTCGGAAGTGAGGGCATGCCGATCAGTCTGGCATCGCGGCCCGTCTCTCGAGGCTCGCGCAGGGCCGAACACCTCACTGCAGGCCAACCTGTCGGTCGAGGTTGTGTTCGTGGTGGCCGGCGATATGTTCCGCCGTACAGCGTTGAAGGGACCGCATTCGTCCCTCCCCATCAGTCCGTTGATTGCCCTGACATGCCGTCCAGGTGTGTCGTCAGGCATCTCCGTCGGCCCGGGAGGTCCACATGATCGCCGCTGTCACGTCCGCAACGCTGCTCGGTGTCACCGGGCAACCAGTCACCGTCGAGGTGCACGTTGGTCCGGGCATCCCTACGTTCCAGATGGTGGGCCTACCCGACGAGGCGTGTCGCGAATCGCGCGATCGTGTTCGTGCAGCCGTGTTGTCCAGCGACCTCGAGTGGCCGGGAAAGCGAATCACGGTCAACCTCGCCCCATCCAACCTTCGCAAGGGCGGTTCGGGTCTTGACCTTGCCATCGCCGTCGCCATCCTGCTGGCCAACGACAGCGTCCAGTCAACTCAGCACGTGGGCATGTCGTTCATCGGCGAGCTGGGTCTCGACGGCTCGGTCCGACCACTCGCCGGTATCGCCCCAATGGTGGCCTGCCAGCCCGAACATCAGGCAGTGGTGCCCACTGCGTCGTGGCACGAGGCGTCGGTCGTTGCCTCGTCCGAAGTGCGGTGTGCCTCGTCGTTGCGCGAGGTCGTGCACGCACTGACCGGTGGCCGCTGGCCCGACCCACCCCCTGCCCCTCCCTGGTTCGACGAACCCGCACCTCCCGATCTGTCCGACGTCCGCGGGCAGCTGGGCGCACGGTTCGCGCTCGAACTGGCTGCGGCCGGTGGCCATCACCTGTTGCTGGTCGGCCCGCCGGGCTCGGGCAAGACCATGCTGGCGCAGCGAATCACCGGCTTGCTGCCACCGCTGGACTCATTGATGGCGCTCGAGGCCACCATGGTGCACTCCGCGGCGGGGGCCAAGCTGCCGCGATCAGGCGTGGTCCGCCATCCCAGCTTTCGCGCGCCGCATCACTCCAGCACGCTGGTCTCCCTCATCGGTGGTGGATCACACAACCTCAGGCCGGGCGAAGCCAGCTTGGCGCACGGCGGAGTGCTGTTTCTGGACGAGTTGGGCGAGTTCGCTCCCGCCACGCTCGATGCGTTGCGGCAGCCGCTGGAAGAGGGTGTCGTGCGCGTGGCCAGGGCGCACGCCAGCGCCACCCTGCCGGCGAAGTTCTTGTTGGTCGCAGCCACCAACCCCTGCCCGTGCGGCGGTGGTGCGCCGGGCGCATGCGAGTGCGACGAAAGGGCGCGGTTCAGCTACCTCAAGCGGCTGTCCGGCCCGTTCCTCGACCGCTTCGATCTGCGGGTGGGGGTCGATCAAACGGGCGTTGATGACCTCATCGGCGGTCGCGCCGGAGAGTCGACCGCGCAGGTTCGCGAACGGGTGCTCGCAGCGCGCTCGCGCTCCTTGCTGCGCAACGGCATGCTGAACGCAGCGTTGCCCGGCTCGCTGCTCGACGAGTGCGCGCCCATCACCGATCAGTCCATGGCCAAGCTGCGCGAAGAGCTCGTGCTCGGCCGGCTGACTGGTCGCGGCCTGCACCGAGTCCGCCGCGTGGCGCGCACCATCGCCGATCTCGACGATCCCGAGCGCCCCCTGGTCGAGGTCGAGCACATCGTGCTGGCCCTGCAACTGCGGGTGCAGCTCAGGCGACGCGCTGCCTTGGGTGCGGCATGAGCGATCTTCCCCCGCAGGCGTACGCCGCGTCGCTGGCGGGGTTTCGCAAGATGAGCGTGCATCGTCTGCTTGCCCTGTTGCGGCATCATCCACCACAGCAGGCATTCGCGATCGCCACCGGACAGCAGCCACCTCCACCCAACGGGCTGCTCGCCGAAGTGATGAATGCCAAGGTCCGTGCCGAGTGGTGCGACGACGGTCGTCGCCGACCTCCCCAGCAGATCTGGCAGCAGTGTCGCCAGTTGGGCATCGAAGTCAGTGTGCTCGGCGATCCCCATCATCCAGCGCTGCTCATGCACGATCCACTTCCCGCTCCGGTGCTGTTCTCGTTGGGCGATCGCAGCCTGCTCGACGGCCGTCGAGTGGCCATCGTCGGCACACGCAACGCGACCGCAGCGGGCCGGCACATGGCGCGCTACTTCGGTCATGGCCTGGTTCAGGCAGGCGTGCACGTCGTTTCGGGCCTGGCCAGAGGTATCGATGGGCAAGCCCACGCGGGCGCGCTCGATGCCCGCCGGTCGTTGTCCTCAGCGGGCCGGCCGATTGCGGTCGTTGCCTCGGGCCTCGATGTCGTGTATCCCAGCGAGCACCGCAGCCTCTGGCAACAGGTTGCCCAGGACGGGCTGCTGCTCAGCGAGGCCCCGCCGGGTGCGGCTCCGGCAGCCCATCAATTTCCGCTCCGCAACCGCATCATCGCGGGGCTCTCCGAGATCGTCGTGGTGGTCGAGTCACGCGAGCGCGGCGGCTCGCTGATCACGGCGATGGCCGCGGCCGAACGAGGCATCCCCGTCATGGCGGTGCCCGGTCATGCCACCAGCCGAGCGTCGCTGGGGGTCAACGAGCTCTTGCGCGATGGGTCGGCCCCGGCGATCGACATCGACGACGTCTTGGTGGCTCTGCAGCTCGATCACGGCCAGACGTTGGCATTGCTCACCGACCGACGACTTCGCCCGCGACCCGACGACGTACCTGCATATCGGCTGTGCGCCGACCGAGCTCGCACGGTGGGTGATGTCGCCCAGCAGCTCCAGGCGCCCATGCTCGAAGTGGCCATGGCGTTGGCCCGATTAGAGCAATCCGGATGGCTGGTGTGCGTCGATGGATGGTTCGAGGTCATGGGGTCACCACTCCGATGATGAGAACCGAATACTCTTCGCTCCGTGATTTCACGAGCGCGCGGGCGCGGAGCGCTGACCCTTGTCTCCGACGGCGCAGTCCCGCCTTCGTCCGAAGCCGGCGCATGCTCCAACGCCGAGCTCGTGGAACCAGAGTGGCGGCTCGATCAGTTCGCCGCATCGCTGACCTCGTCATCGCCGCACACCGTGACCGCGTATCGCAGCGATGTCCGCGATTTCACCGAGTGGGCCCAACGCTTCGGCGTCATCGATCCGGCCGACGTCTTGCGCAATCACCTGCGGCGGTACGTGGCATATCTCACCACCCGTCGCTTCGCCAAGCGGTCGGTTGCACGCAAGGTGGCGGCGCTGCGGCGGTACTTCCGATGGTTGCGCACCACGGGGTGCATCGACGTCGATCCCAGCGCGTCGCTGCGCGCTCCCACCGGCGAGGGCCGGCTGCCCCGTGTGCTCTCGCAGGACGAGCTGTCCACCCTGCTCGACGGTCCGGCGCCCGACGACGAACCTGTCTGGCGACGATATCGCGACGATGCCGTGCTCGAGTTGCTGTACGGCAGTGGCCTGCGAGTCAGCGAACTGTGCCAGCTCGACGTCGATCAGCTCGACCTCTCGCGGCAGACGGCGGTGGTGTGGGGCAAGGGGGCCAAGCAGCGCCAGGTGCCGCTCAGCGACATTGCCTGCCAGGCACTGTCAACCTGGCTCGGTCTGCGCCATGAGGTGGTCCACCCGCACGCGGGTGCGGCGCTGTTCGGCAACCATCGTGGCCGGCGTTTGGGCACTCGCGATGTTCGCCGCATCATCGATCGTCGCGCAGCACGGCCGACGCATCCGCATGCGTTGCGACACAGCTTCGCGACACATCTGCTCGACGGTGGGGCAGACTTGCGAGTGGTGCAAGAGCTCCTGGGGCATGCCGACGTCGCGACGACGCAGCGGTACACACACGTCAGCAACGAGCGTTTGCGCTCGGTCTATGCCGAGTCGCACCCCCGCGCATGAGCATCGCTGTAGAAATCACACACTGGTGGGATCGTTGGTTCGATTCACGAGACCCCGTCGCTCGCGACCGCATCATCGAGCACTACTCGCCGCTCGTGAAGTTCGTTGCCGGCCGTGTTGGTGCCGGCCTGCCCAGCAGTGTCGATCCCGGCGACCTTGTCAGCGCAGGCATCTTCGGGTTGATCGATGCGGTCGAACGCTTCGACCCCGAACGTGGCGTGAAGTTCGAGACGTTCGCCGTCCCACGTATTCGCGGTGCAGTCTTCGACGGCCTGCGTTCGCTCGACTGGGTGCCGCGTTCGGTACGCAGCCGCGCCCGCGAGGTGGAATCTGCGTTCAGCGAACTCGAGGCCCGGTTCGGTCGGGCTCCGACCGACGAAGAAATCGCTGGGCACCTGAAGATCAGCTCCACCGAGTTCCAGAAGTGGCTGGTCGCGATTGCGTCCACCACGGTGGGTCCGCTCGACCGAGCGCTGGTCGCCGGGGCCGAGCCGCGCTCGCTGGCGGGCGATACTCCCGACTCGCCATCGGCCATCGTCGAAGAAAGCGAGGTGCGCCGCTTGGTGCGCCAAGAGGTGCGCCGCCTGCCCGAGCGCGAAAAGCTGGTCATGTCGCTGTACTACGACGAGGGCCTCACGCTGGCCGAAATCGGTTCGGTGCTGGGTGTCACGGAAAGTCGCGTCTCCCAGATTCACACCAAAGCCGTGCTGCACCTTCGCGCCCGCCTGGCGGCCTCCGGCATCTCATAGCTCACATTCGCCCCGCGCCACGGTGTGTGGTGCACTGATGCTGGTCGCGCTCGTCGTTGTCCTGATTTCAGGTGGCGCGTGTTGGGCCCCGCCCGTCAACGCTCCCATCACCGACCCGTACCGCGCACCACCGTGCACATACTGCCCAGGGAATCGGGGCATCGAGTTCGGCCCACGGCCGGGGCAGGTCGTCAGTGCCGTCCACGAGGGCGTCGTCAGCTTCGCCGGCACGGTGGCCGGAACGCGCTACGTGGTCATTGACCACGCCGACGGCCTGCGCGCCACCTACGGCCGGTTGGCAACTGTCGAAGTCCACCGGGGTGATTCAGTCGATGCAGGTGATCACCTCGGAACCACCGGCGACGGCTTCTACTTCGGCCTGCGGCGCGGTGTGGCACCCAACGACCACCCGGTTGACCCCACCCCCATGCTGGGCGTGCGCACGTATCCGCCACGGCTGATCCCCGTCGATGGCACACCCGCTCCATCGCCGGGTTCGGGGCGGCTGACATGTGGCAACTCCGCCGGTGGCCGGTAACATCGTTCGACGGTTCGCCGCCTGGCGCGCCCGCCCCGATTCGTCGGGACGTTACTCACATCGCACCGCCCACCCTGCGGTCGCCCAACGCACATGCGCCGGGTGCACGGGTCGCTGCGCAGCCAACCGCACAAGGAGCACACAATGGCCGTCGTCACCATGCGACAGATGCTGGAAGCAGGTGTCCACTTCGGGCACCAGACCCGACGTTGGAACCCCAAGATGAAGCGATTCATCTTCGGCGAGCGCAACGGCATCTACATCATCGATCTCGAGCAGACCCTCACCCGCGTGGAAACGGCGTACAACTTCGTGCGTGACATGTCGGCCAAGGGCGGCTCGGTGCTGTTCATCGGCACGAAGAAGCAGGCCCAGGACCCCGTTCGCGACTACGCCAACCAGGTCGGCATGCCGTACGTCAACGAGCGCTGGCTCGGTGGCATGTTGACCAACTTCGAGACCATCTCGAAGCGGGTCGGCAAGATGCAGGAATACGAGCGCATGCGCGTGTCGGGCGAGTTCGACGCCATGCCCAAGAAAGAGGCGCTGCTGCTCAGTCGCGAGCTCGAGAAGCTGCAGAAAAACCTGGGTGGCATCCGTGGCATGAACAAGCGTCCTGACGCCGTGTTCATCCTGGACACCAAGAAAGAGCACATCGCCGTCACCGAGGCCAACAAGCTGGGCATCCCCATCATCGCCGTGGTCGACACCAATGTCGATCCCGATGTCATCCAGTACCCCATTCCCGGCAACGACGACGCCATCCGTGCCAACGCGCTGATGGCCCGCGTCATCGCCGAGGCCATCGAAGAGGGTCGCTACATCTCCAGCAAGCGCAACCCCGGTGCAGCACCTGCCCCGAAGCGCAGCGCCGAGGACGAAGCCGCGTTCACCGCCGCCCAGTTCGAGGCTCGCCGTCAGGCAGCCCAGGCCCAGGCCGAACGCGAGGCCCGCCTCGCCGCGACGCTCGTCGCCGACGACGCTGCCGAGGCGCCCGACTCCGTCGAGCCCGAGGCCGTCGCGTCTGCGCCCGACGCCATCGACGAGCCGGCCGCCGCCGAGACCACCGAGCCCGCTGCCGCCGAGCCCGAGACCACCGAGCCCGAGACCACCGAGCCCGAGACCACCGAAACCGGCACGGAGAGCTGAGCGATGTCGTTCACCGCGAAAGATGTACAGGCGCTGCGCCAGGCCACCGGCGCGGGCATGATGGATGCCAAGAAGGCCCTCGAGGCCAACGATGGCGACATGGAAGCGTCGAAGCAGTGGTTGCGAGAGAAGGGCCTGGCAGCAAGTGCCAAGCGCGACGATCGCGACAACAACCAGGGTCTGGTGGCGCTGCTCATCGAGGGCAACGTCGGAGCCATCGTCAAGTTGAAGAGCGAGACCGATTTCGTCGCCAGCAGCGAGCAGTTCAAGGCCGAGGCCGACGCACTCGTTCACCTGGTCGTCGCCAAGGGTGAGGCTGCCGTCGCCGAACGTGCCGACGACCTCGAGACGCTGAAGATCACGTTGAAGGAACGCATCGAGATGGGCGAAGTCGTCCGCATCGAAGCCTCGGCCGGCAACACCATCGACAGCTACTTGCATGTTCAGGGCGGTCGTGGCGTCAACGCAGTGCTGGTCGAGATGGCCGGCGCCACACCAGAACTGGCCCACGACGTGGCCGTGCACATCGCCTTCGCTCGACCGAAGTACCTCAGCCGCGACCAGATTCCGGCCGACGTGGTCGATCACGAGCGTCAGACCCTCGAGATCATCAGCCGCAACGAGGGGAAGCCCGAGGCTGCGCTGCCGAAGATCATCGAGGGCCGCCTGAACGGCTTCTACAAAGACGTGGCGCTGCTGGATCAGCCCTATGCCAAGGACGACAAGAAGTCGATCACCCAATACATCGGGTCAGCGACCATCGTCCGGTACGCACAGGTCGAGATCGGCTGAGCTCGATGACCGCTCCCCGATGGCAACGAATCGTCTTCAAGCCATCGGGAGAGGCATTGGCCGGCAGTTCGGGCTCGGGCCTCGACGGCGCAACTCTCGATCACACGGCACGCGAGATCATCGCGGTCCGTGAACTGGGCGTCGATGTCACCGTGGTCGTCGGCGGCGGCAACTTCTGGCGCGGGCGCACCGGCGCCATGTCGGGCATGGATGCCACGCAAAGTGACCACATCGGCATGTTGGGCACGGTCATGAACGCCTTGGCGTTGCAAGACTCGCTGGAACGGCACGGGCAGGACACCCGGGTGCTCAGCGCCATCGAGATGCCGCGCATCGCCGAGCCGTACATCCGTCGTCGCGCCATGCGCCACCTGGAAAAGGGCCGGGTCGTCATCTTCGCAGCCGGTACCGGCAACCCGTTCTTCACCACCGACACAGCCGCCGCGCTGCGCGCCGCCGAGATCGAGGCGAACGTGCTGATCAAGGGCACGCACTCCGGTGTCGACGGCGTGTACAGCGCCGATCCGCGTCGCGATCCCACAGCAGTCAAGTACGACACGATCGACTACCTCGACGTCATGACCAAGGACCTCAAGGTCATGGATGCCACCGCCATCGCGTTCTGCCGCGACAACGACATCCCCATCGTGGTGTTCGACATGTCTGCACCCGGCGCGCTGCAGGCCATCCTCGGCGGCCAGCAGGTGGGCACGATCATCCACCGGGGTGATCACCCGCTGCGCGGCCGCAGGCACGATGACCCCACCCAGGGCGGATGACAACACCAGGTCCGGTTCGTCACTACGCTGTCGCCGTGACCGAAGAAACTCTGCTGGACGCAATCGACAAGATGGAGAAAGCGGTCGAGCACGTCCAGAGTCAGTTCACGTCGGTTCGCACCGGCCGAGCCTCGCCAGCGCTGGTCGAACGGCTGCTGGTCGAGTACTACGGCTCGACCGTGCCGCTGCAGCAGCTGGCTGGCTTTCAGGTTCCCGAGGCTCGGCAGCTCATCGTCAAGCCGCACGATCGCAACACATTGACCAGCATCGAGAAAGCCATTCGCGACAGCGACCTGGGTGTCAATCCCTCGAACGACGGCGTCGTCATCCGTCTGAACTTCCCGTCGCTCACCGAGCAGCGCCGCAAGGAATACGTGAAGGTCGTCAAGACCATGTCCGAGGACGGGCGCATCGCCGTGCGCAACATTCGCCGTGATGCGCGCAAGCACCTCGAGGCGGCCGAAAAGGCCGGAGAGATCTCAGAAGGCGAGCTCGAGCGTGCCGAGAAGGAACTCGAGAAGGTCACTCACGATCACGTCGAGTTGATCGACAAAGCCCTGGGCCGCAAGGAACAGGAACTGCTCGAGGTATGAGGGTCGTGGCAGGTACCGAGAAACGGGGAGATCCTCATGAGCGATGATGTCTGGCGACGGGGCCAGCGCGACGACCGCCGAGAAGAAGAAGACTTCGGCCCGCCGTTGTTCGCCGACGACATGACCGGCGAGGTCGACGACCCCAGCGACGAGTTGTCGTTCGGGACGGCCGACACCGGGCCGTTGCCGCATTGGACGGCGCCGCCCACGGGCGAGATGCCGGCCATGCTGGGGTCCACCGCCAGCTCCGACGCCACCGACGAGCTCGACGTGTGGTCGTCGTTCTCGAACGACGCCCCGGTGTGGAGCGACGATCCGGCACCCACCGGCGAGCTCGATTCCTCGGCGCGTCCGGGTATCGATCAGGCGGCGCCCACCGGTCTGTACGACGAGACCATCGACGATGGGTCGGTGCCAGTGCCCCGGCGTGGGCCAGGTCGCATCACTATCGGCACTGATCCCACCGACGACCGCATGGGCCGACCGATGCCCAAGAACCGCGGCCGTTCGGGCCGAATCGATCCGTCCCGTGGGGTGCAGCGTCCGGGCTCGCCGCCGACAACCCGCGCCGCCACCCCGTCGGCACCCCGCGATATGCCTACCGCGGTTGCGGTGGGCCTGATCATCGCCGCGGCGTTCATCGGTGCACTGCTGTTCAAGCCCTGGGCAGTGCTCATCATCATCGTTGCGGTGGTCGGGCTGGCCTCGGTCGAGTTCTTCGACAAGGTCAGCGAGAAGGGCTATCGCCCGGCCACCGTCGCTGGCATCGTCGCGTGCACCGCATTGCCGCTGGCCACCTATTGGGTCGGCGAGGTGGCGCTTCCGCTGGTCATGGTGGTGGCGTTTGCCGCAGGCTGCCTGACCTTCATCAGCTCGTCGGGCCTGGAATCCAGCCCCATGCCGAACATGGCCATCACCACGTTGGGCGTCATGTGGATCGGCGTGATGGGCTCGTTCGGCGCGCTCATCCTGTCGACCTCGAACGTCACGCTCGTCAACGCCGTGGGGCCGACCACATCGGTGGGCACCGACACGCTGTTCCTGCTGGCCCTAGCAGTGGTGGCCAACGACGTGGGCGCGCTGTTCATCGGCTCGGCCGCCGGCCGCACCCCGTTGCGACCGTGGATCAGCCCCACGAAGACCATCGAAGGTTTCTTCGGCGGTGCAGTCATGACCATCCTGGCGATGGTGGTGGTGGGTGTGGCCGACAAGAGCGACACCTGGAACAGCACCAGCGATCTGATCATCCTGGGCATCGTCGTGGCCTTCACCGCTCCCCTCGGCGACCTGACCGAGAGCATGTTCAAGCGCAACCTGGATATTAAAGACTTCGGCAGCATCGTGAAGGGCCACGGTGGCGTGCTGGACCGTTTCGACGGCTTCTTGTTCACCCTGCCGGCGGTGTACTACCTGATGGCGCTGCTACAGCCCTGGTTGACCAAGTAGATCGCGACGCACGCGGCGTTTCTGCGGTCATCTGCTGACAGAATTGAACCCATGACCACGGTGCGAGTCGCGATTGCCGGCAGCAGCGGCAGCATCGGCACGCAGACCCTCGATGTGATCCGCGCCGAACGCGATCGCTACGAGGTGGTGGGTCTGGGCGTCGGTTCATCGGTCGATCTGCTCATCGCCCAGGCGCTGGAGTTTCGGCCCAAGATCGTGGCCGTCGCCGACGGATCGCAGCGTGCACGAGTGGCCGATTCGCTGCCCTTCGCCCAGGTGGTGGCCGACCTCAGCGATCTGGCCGACGACGCCGATGTCGTGGTCAATGCCGTTGTCGGCTTCGCCGGTCTGCCGGTCACCGTGGCCACGTTGCGCGCCGGCAAGCGCCTGGCGCTGGCCAACAAAGAAAGCTTGAT
>JANNFQ010000208.1:0-4064 GCA_031380045.1 Acidimicrobiaceae bacterium | reverse complement strand
CAGGACAACGGCCCGCCCCTCCAGCAACGCCACGTTGTGTTTCAAACGTGCCACCGCGGCAAGCGCCAACCGAGGTGCCGAGCCCAGTGCGTTGTCGAGCATCTGGTCGAGATGCGGCCGCAACGCCGTTGCCATCGGACGCTCCGGCAAGGTTATCGGTCGGACCAGGCGGTCAGGCACCAGCTGACGGGGAAGTTCCGTCGACCGTATCCCCGGCATGGCTCGAAGAGGCATTGATGGTGCCGCGTTCCAGATCGCCGCGCCCGGGAGGCACGTCCCGCGAACGAATCGACAACTTTGGTTGTTGATCGGACAACCAAAGTTGTCGATTCGTTGTGGAGACACCCCTGTCGTCCCAGGGCCTGGTCCGTGAGGCCGGGCGACCCAGACCACTGATCCGTGAGACCGGGCGACCGACGGGATGGTCGAGCGGGCGGCGCATCGCGACTCTTGGGGCGATGTCCAGGCCGAGATCGATCTCGTTGTCGCGTATCGCCGCCAACTCGGGGCCACACTGGCTCTCGTCGAGCGCGATGAAGCCGAGCGACTCGTAGTACGGCCCGTTGAAGGCGACGTCGCGGAACGTCGTGAGCGTGACGCTGACAGCACCCTGCCGTCGTGTCCACGAGCACACCTGCTCGATGAGGGCCGTGCCGATGCCGCGGCGGCCGGCGTCGTCGGCCACGCTGACCTGATCGAGATGGCCCTCGCCATCGACCATCGACGCCAACGCATAGCCGACGATCCGACCGTCCGGCTCGACGGCCACCCACGCGCTCGAGTTGCCCACGTGGGCCTCGAGCAGCTCGGTGGCCGGCGGATCGTCGTCGGCGATCTCGTCCATGCCCAGCGCACGAAAGCGGCGGCCGGCATCCACCTCCAGCGCCTGCAGATCGGCAACGTCGTCGATCATCGCCAGGCGAAGGTGCCAAGCAGCGGCGTCCGTCACGCGACCCGCTCGAAACCCACGGTGCGCGCGACCGGATCGGCCTCGACCAACTTCACGCGCACCTCGTCGCCGGGCTCCACAGTGTGCGACGACACACGAGCGACGACGGCCACATCGCACAGTTGAATGCGTGCCCCGCGCTCGTCGACATCGGTGACCAGCGCCTTGTACGTCGTGCCCTCGTGCCCCGACAGCACGACAGCTTCGACCAGATCGATCACCGCACGATCGATGTGACTGCTGACAGCATCGGCACGCTGCATCACTTCGGGCAACAACTGGAATGCCGCGGTCACATCGTCGGGCACCGGCTGACCATTGGCCTGCGCCAATGCAGCCAGTACCACGTAGCGATCGGCGAGGCGCCGCAATGGCGCCGTTGCGTGCGCGTAGGTGGCGGCCATTGCGGCATGCCACGGAACGACACCCGATTGGAACGGCTCGTACCGAGCGGCGCCGCCGGCGCGGCGGATCGACAGCGTGACCGCGGCGTGCACGGGGTCGTCGCTCCGCAGCGTGTGCTCGAAAGCGGCCAACGACACGTCGCCGGGCCATGGCACACCGAGTGCACGCGCCTCATGACGCAGTCGGCGGATTGCCCGATCGTCGGGCTCGTCCATCACCCGGAACAACCCGGTACCGGCCTGGAACAGCATCGTCGCGACCGCAAGATTTGTCGCCAACGACAAGGCTGCGTTCATGTCTTCGGACGGCAAGCGGGGTCGGAACGCCAGCTGCATGCCACCGCGGCCATCGGGCTCGACGTCTTGCTCTGGTGCCTCGATGCGGGTCGCCCCCCGAGCGTCGTCCGCAGCGAGCATCCGTCTCGAGAACTCGGGCATGTCGTCAGGAAGGTCGGCCTGCGTCACGGTCGCGTAGCCGAGTTTGGCTCGGCTGCGAATCATCGCTCGCTCGACACCATCCAACGTGGCAACACCGTGTTGGTCCAACCGCACCACGAACATCACCGCCGGCCGAGCGCCGTCCGGCAACAGGCTGGCGGCCTTTTCGGACAACGTCGTCGGATACAACGGCGCCCGCCCGTCGGGCAGGTACAGCGTCTCGCCACGCTGCCAGGCCTCACGGTCGATCGGGTCGTCCGGCTGAACGAACCAGCCGACGTCGGCGATCGCATACCGCAGCAGCAGATCGTCCTTCGAGCGCTCGAGGCAGAACGCCTGATCGAGATCGGTCGACGATGCCGGGTCAAGTGTCACGAACGGCAGATCGGTGCGGTCGACATGCTCGGCACCCGGAACGCGACCGACTGCGGCAGCCGCCGCCGCCTCGACCTCGGCTGAGAATCCGATCGGAACATCGAACTGCTCGCGGATGGCCGCAAGACCGTCGGTCAACGCCGCGGTGGCCGCGATCGTGTCCGTGGTGACCCGCATCAGTGACCCGTGAAGACGGGGGCACGCTTCTCGAGAAACGCGCGCACCCCCTCACGATGGTCGTCGGTGGTGAACAGTTCGCCCAGCGTGGAACTGACCCAGCGACCGAGCTCGTGCCAATCGGGATCGAGCGCCCGCCGTAAACCGGCCTTCAGTTGCTGGACCGCCAACGGCGGATTGGCGGCGATGCGGCGGGCCAGCTCGAGTGCCGTCGGCATCAGCTGATCGTGCGGAACAACCCGACTGACCAGACCGATGTCCCTGGCCGTCGCTGCATCGATGATCTCGCCGGTGAACAGCAACTCGGCCGCACGCTCGCGGCCGACCAGCTGGCTCAACCGGCCCAGGCCGGCGATGTCGCTGACCAGACCGCGCAGCACGAACAGCTCACCGAACTTCGCCTTCTCGCTGGCCACCCTGATGTCGGCCATCATCGACAGTTCCATGCCCCACCCGACAGCGGCACCGTTGACTGCGGCAATGACCGGCACGTCGGTGTGCAACAGCGCGTCGGCGGCCGGCGTCAGGCGCGGCGTGCGCGTTCCGGAGTTCAGCACCGGTGCCTTGCCCGCCTCGCCGCCGCCCATCACCTGGCGGACATCGTCGCCGCTGCAGAACGACGGGTCGGCACCGGTGACGACCAGGCAGCGCACACCCGCGTCCTGCGCACCACGCGCCAATCGCTCGAGTTCGCCGTACATGCCATGCGTCAACGCATTCCTGGCCTCGGGCCGGTTCAGCGTGATGACACCCACACCGTCGCCATCCATGCTCCAGGTGACGTCGCGCATGCGGCGACCGTAGCAAGCGACCGTCGCCGCGTCAGCGGCGGGCGCCCATGAACATGCTCTTCAGCGCGTCGTAGTGCTCGATGCAGTGACCGGCGCCCAACACGACCGCCTCGAGCGGCACGTTCGACATCTTGACCGGCACCTGCGTCTCGCGCTCGATGCGCTGGGCCAGGCCGTGCAACAGGCCGCCACCGCCCACCAGGAACATGCCGCGCACCAAGAAGTCTTGCGCCAGCTCGGGCGGCGCCTTGGCCAGACAACGCACCACTGATGCGATGATGCTGCTGACGACGTCGTCGATGGCGAACCTGATCTCTTCGGGCGTCAGGATGACCGTCTTGGGCAGACCGGTCATCAGGTCGCGACCGCGGACCTCGGCCTGGCTTTCGTCTTCCGTTTCGGAAGCGGAGCCGATGGCAACCTTCACTTCTTCTGCAGTTCGCTCACCGATTGCGATGCCGTGCTCTCGGCGCACGTATGCCTGGATGGATGCGTCGATGTCGAAGCTGCCGACACGCACGGCCTCGAGCGCAACGATGCCGCCAAGGCTGATGACCGCTGTCTCGCTGGTGCCGCCGCCGATGTCGATGACCATGTTGCCGATGGGCTCGTCGATGGGAAGGTCGGCACCGATCGCTGCGGCCATTGGCTGCTCGATCAGCTGTGCATCGGCTGCACCCGCGCGACGCGCCGCGTCGGTGACGGCGCGTCGCTCGACTTCGGTGATGGCCGACGGCACGCAGATGACCACCTTGGGCCGCGTGAAACGGCTGACACCGACACGCTGCAGCAGCAGGCGAATCATGCGCTCGGTGATCTCGAAGTCGGTGATGGCACCGCCGCGCAACGGGCGAACGGCGACGATGTAACCGGGGGTGCGGCCGATCATCTGCCACGCCTCGCGGCCGGTCGCCAGCACTTCACCTGTTT
>JANNFQ010000123.1:0-9297 GCA_031380045.1 Acidimicrobiaceae bacterium | reverse complement strand
TGGGCAGCACCTTGCCTTGCAGGGTGATCTCGCCAGTCATGCCCACCGTTGGTTTGACGACCTTGCCGGTCAGCAGGCTGACCAGCGCGGTGGTCATGGTGACACCGGCCGACGGGCCGTCCTTGGGCACTGCACCAGCCGGCACGTGCACGTGCACACGTTTGGCCAGCGAGGCCGGGTCGACACCCAGCTCGGCGGCGTGCGAACGCACGTAGCTGAGGGCGATCTGGGCGCTCTCTTTCATGACATCGCCCAGCTGACCGGTCAAGGTCAGGATGGGCTCGGCGGTGCTGCCGTCGGTGTCGTTGGTCGGTAGCGCGAATGCCGCGGTCTCGATGAACAGCACGTCGCCACCCGCACCGGTGACCGCCAAACCGGTGGCCACACCGGGCACGTTGGTGCGCTGTTCGATCTCGTCGTCCACCTTCTGGCGACCCAACCACTCCTTCACATCGCCTGATTGCACATCGACCGGCGGCGTGCGCTTGGCCGTTGCGACCGCCGCCGCAACCTTGCGCGACAGCTTGCCCAGCTCTCGTTCCAGCGAACGGACGCCCGCCTCGCGTGTGTAGCCGGTGATGACACTGCGGACTGCGTCGTCGCTGACGCTGACCTCGTCGTTGGTCAGGCCGGCGCGCTCGAGCTGCCGCGGCAGCAGGTACTTGCCGGCAATGAACACCTTCTCGTCCTCGGTGTAGCCGTCGAGCCGGACCAACTCCATGCGGTCCAGCAACGGGGCTGGAATGGTGTCGGCGACGTTCGCGGTGGCGATGAACACGACGTTGCTGAGGTCGAGCTCGATCTCGAGGTAGTGATCGCGGAACGTGTGGTTCTGCGCGGGATCGAGTACTTCCAACAGTGCCGCGGTGGGGTCGCCGCTCCAGCCACCCGGGCTGAGCTTGTCGACCTCGTCCAGCAGGACCACCGGGTTCATGCTGCCGGCCTCGATGATGGCGCGGGCGATGCGACCTGGCTGGCTGCCGACGTAGGTACGGCGGTGGCCGCGGATCTCGGCCTCGTCGCGGACGCCGCCCAGCGACACTCGTACGAAGTTGCGGCCCATGGCTCGGGCGATGGACTCGCCCAAGCTGGTCTTGCCCACCCCTGGCGGACCGATCAGGGTGATGACGGTGCCGGCGGCGCGGGTCTGCTCGGTGATGTCGCGGTCGTGACGCAGCTTGCGCACGGCCAAGAACTCGACGATGCGATCTTTCACGTCGTCGAGGCCGTAGTGGTCGGCATCCAGCGTCTCGCGAGCCGAAGCCAGATCGAGCTGGTCGTCGGTGCGCACGCTGAACGGCAGCTCGAACACCCGGTCCAGCCACGTGCGCACCCACGCGTGCTCGGGTGACTGCTGGCTCATCCGTTCCAGCCGGTCGATCTCTTTGTCGACGAAGTTCGAGACCTTCTCGGCCAGGAACGGCCGAGCCTGGTCGAGCTTGGTTCGGTACTCGCCGACGACATCGTCGTCGCCCTCGCCCAGCTCTTTCTTGATCGCCGACAGCTGCTGGCGCAGCAGGTACTCGCGCTGCTGCTTGTCGATGCCCTCGGTCACGTCAGTGCGGATCTGCGCAGTGACCTGCAGCTCGGCCAGGTGATCCTTGGCCCAGTCGGTGACCAGCGTGACGCGCTGCTCGACATCGATGGCGCGCAAGATCTGCACCCGGTGGTCACCCTCGATCTCGCCCCATGCGACGACCGCGTCGGCCAGGCCACCTGGCTCGGGAACCGTGCGCAGGATCTCGGGCAGACGGCGGCTGCCGCGCAGCTTGGCGATCTCTTCCAGGATGACGCGCAGTTGCCGGGTGGCGGCCTCGATGCGCGGGCTGGGCCTGGGGTCGGTCAGCACCTGGACGTCGGCGTGGTCGGCGCCGCGCTGGCTGGTGTGCCGGGCCAGCACCAGTGCCCGAGACTCGGCCTGGATGATCGCCGCGGGCTGCCCGCCGGGCAACGATCCGGTGTTGGGCACACGCGCCACCACACCCAGCTCGGGCGTGTCGACGCTGATCAGCACGACACGGCCGTCGGCAGCGACCGCTGCATCGACGGCCAGGCGGATGGCATCGGTGTCGAGCGCGATGGTGATGAGCGAGCCTGGCAGGACCACCGTGGGCAGCGGCAGCACTGGCAGAGAGAGGGTGGCCGGCGCCGATTGCGGGCCGGCAGCGGGCGGGGTGTGGACACCTGAATCGGTCATGACGGCGAGCGTAGCGTCAGAAAACTTGATCGCAACCGACGCAGGATTTCTATGTAGGAGGGGTGCAACAGTTGGCCGTCAACGTCCGTCTGACCCGATCAATTCCCCCGCTGCGGCCCATCTGGTAGGAACCGGACGACTTCCGACCACCGCTGAGGTGGTCAATCGCCGACAGGTTCGGCTCGAGACGTCGGATGTCAGGTCAGGGTGGCGGCGTGGGCGAGGGCGTCATCCCACGAGGCCTTGGCGGCGATCAGCGCCCGGAACGGCATGACCTTCTTGGGCATGCTGACACCCAACACGCCGCGCAGCCTGCCGCCGTGGCCGTACAGCGCGGCGAAGAACCCATCGACGTCGCCGGCGAAAACGTGCACCTGATCGTCGCCGTGCGCACGGCCGACGAACTGGATGCGCCGGTCGAACTGGTCGCTCCAGAAGAACGGCACCGCCTGGTAGGGCGCTGCCGGGTCGCCCTCGGCCGTCGCCAGCAGGTTCGCCGCAGCGGCAGCACCCTGCTCGGCGGCGTTGGTCCAGTGCTCGACGCGCATCTCGACATCGTCGTGGCCCTCGAACACCAGGTTGCGCCAACGAGCGCAATCGCCGGCCGCGAACACCCCTGGCGCTCCTGTCCACAGTGTTTCGTCGCACACGATGCCGTCACGCAACTCCAGCCCGCTTCCCACGAGCCAATCGGTGGCCGGGGCGACCCCGATGCCGACCACCACGACATCGCTGGCGATGAACGAACCGTCGGCCAACCGAACCCCGGTGACCCGGCCGTCGGCCCCCTCGATTCCGGCGATGCGCACATCGCAGCGCAGGTCGACTCCCTGCTGCAGGTGCACCCCGGCAACGGCAGCGCCCAGGTGCGCGCCCAGGCCGCGGATGAGCGGCGCGGGCGCGCCCTCCAGCACAGTGACCTCACATCCGGCCTGGCGGGCAGTGGCCGCCACCTCGAGCCCGATGAATCCCGCACCGATCACGGTCACTCGGGCCGCGCCACCTCGCAGCCGGGTGCGCAGGTCCAACGAATCGGCCAGTGTGCGCAGTTCGACGACGCCGTCCAGATCAGGCTGACCGGGTAGCCGGCGGGGGCTGGCACCCGTCGCGATGACCAGTCCGTCGTAGGCAACGGTGGTGCCGTCGTCCAGATCGACACGTTGGGCCACCGTGTCCAACGCCACCGCGCGTCGTCCCAGGCACAGATCCAGGTTGAGGCTGGCGAAGTCGTCGGCCTTGCGCAGCCGGATCCGGTCGGGCTCCCAGTCGCCGGCCAGCAACTTCTTCGACAGCGGAGGCCGGTCGTAGGGCACCTCGTCCTCGGCGCCGATCAGGGTGACACGTCCGCCGAAACCCTGAGTGCGCAGGTTCTCACATGCCCGCAGGCCGGCCAGCGAGGCTCCGACGACGACAACGTGCTCCATGCCGGTGAGCTTGCCACGTAACCTCCCGATCATGGGCAAGGAACCGTCGTCGCTGCGCGTCATCGATGCCGTGCTGGCGGCGCCACCACCCCGGTGGGCCACAGAGCAGGCGGTCGCCGTGGCGGCCCGCACATTCTCCGTCGACGCGCACTCGGCGATGGACCTGGGCAGTGAACGCGACCAGACGTTCATGCTGCTCGACGGCGCCGGCACGCGGCTGGCGGTCATGAAGGTGTCGAATGCAGCCGAGTCGGCCGACACGTTGGACATGGAGATGCTGGGGGTGCAGCACGCGCTGGGCGTTGACCCGGCGCTGACCATCGCCATGCCGCGCATGGTCGCCGGCGCCGAGCACGGCGTTGCGCCTGCCGACCACCGTGTCGAATGGACGGCCGACGGCAGCGCGCACTGGGTGCGCATGTACGACGTGCTGCCCGGAAGGGCGCGTGCCGACGCCACCTCGTTGGACGACCGCGCGCTGGTCGAGTGGGGCGCAACCACCGCCCGGCTGGCACGGGCGCTGCGCGGGTTCATCCACGCGCGGGCGATCCGCACGATGCCGTGGGACGTGCAGCACGCCGCCACGTCGCGGCCGATGCTGCCTGCCATCCGTGATTCGGACGCACGGCGAACGGTCGAGCGCATGCTGGATCACTACGACCGCCACATCGCGCCTTTGTGGCCCGGCATGCGCGCCCAGGTGGTGCACGGCGACCTGACCATCGACAACACGCTGATCGACGACGACGGTCTGATCACTGGCATCATCGACTTCGGCGACATGAGCCACACGGCGATGTTGGTCGACCTGGCATCCGTGCTCGAATCGATGGCCACGGGGCGACAGGGCGACGAGATCTTCCGCGTCGCCCGGTTGGTGTTGGACGGGTATCAACGAGTGACCCCCCTCGATTCCGACGAGCTGGCGTTGGTCGGACACCTGTGGGCCACGCGCCTGGCGGTGGGTGTGGCCATCGCCTCGTGGCGTTCGGCCGGGGGCCTGGAAGCGGCCGAGTTCGCCGAGCGGGGCATCGAGACCACGATGGCCAACCTCGACCACATCATGCGCGCCGGCTGGCAACGGGTCGAAGAGGAGTTGGGAGCGCCCGCCACATATGGCGACTCGGCCGCGCTGGTCGAACGCCGCCAGCACGCACTGGGCCCCGCCATGGAGACGCTCAGCTACTCCGAACCGATTCGGATGGCGTCGGCCAGCGGCGCATGGATGATCGACACCGAAGGTCGGCGCTACCTCGATGCCTACAACAACGTGCCGTGCGTTGGGCACGCGCACCCGCGGGTCGTATCTGCCATTTCCCGCCAGTCGCGGGTGCTGAACACCAACATGCGCTACCTGCACGGTTCTGCCATCGCGCTGGCCGAACGTCTGGTGGCAACATGCCCGCCCGGTCTCGACACGGTCTTCTTCGTCAACTCGGGCTCCGAGGCCAACGATCTTGCGTGGCGCCTCGCCAAGCTGGCCACCGGCAACGACGGCGGGCTGTGCACGCACTTCGCGTACCACGGCATCTCCGATGCGATCGCGCCGTTCTCGCCCGAGACGCTGCCGGCCGAGGCTCTGGCACCGTCGCTGATCGAACGCTGGCGGCCCACCGACACGTATCGCCGACTGCACACCGATACCAGCGAGTTCGCTGCGGCGCTGGCCCGCCTGGCCCGGCGCGGCCTGGCCCCGGCGGTGACGATCCTGGATGGTGTGCTGCAGAGCGACGGTGTGTACGACCTGGACCCCGCGTACGTGCAGGCATTGGTGCGCATGACCCACGACGTGGGCGGCCTGTGGATTGCCGACGAGGTGCAGGGCGGGCACGGACGCACCGGCGAGGCGATGTGGTCGTTCGAACGATTCGGCATCGAACCCGACTTCGTCACGCTGGGCAAACCGATGGGGAACGGACATCCCGTGGCCGCCGTCATCACCCGCCGCGAGTTGGCGCAGCGGTTCGCCGATCAGACGGTCTTCTTCTCGACCTTCGGCGGCAACCAGGTATCTGTGGCGGCCGCTCACGCAGTGCTGGACGTGTTGCGCGACGAGCGGGTGCTGCCGCGGGTTCAGGTGGCCGGCGACGCGCTGCGCCAGGCAGTGCGCCAGGCGACGGACGACGACGATCGCGTCGGGGACGTGCGCGGCATGGGCCTGGCCAATGCCATCGAGTTGGTCACCGATCGAGCGTCGGCCACGCCCGATGCAGCGATGGCGGCAGCTGTGAAGGACGGCCTGCGGCAGCGGGGGGTGCTGGTGGGCAGCACCGGGCCCGATCGCAACATCCTGAAGGTTCGCCCGCCGCTGGCCTTCACCGAGCGGGAAGTCCCCGTCTTCGTGGACGCGCTACGCGCCACGCTGCACTCACTGAAGTTCTGAACCGCAGTCTGCTCGTCCAGCGCCGAGAGCCGGCTCGTGACGAGATCTCAGCAGCCGGTCGCATCGCGGAGACGCTGGCAGATCTCGGCCTGCCTGCGGGGCGAGAGTTTCACGACGGACCGCCGAAAATCTTCTCGCCTCACGGTGTGGATGTTGTCGAAGTTCACCACGCAATCACTCGGCACTCCGTCGGCACGTGCTGTGAGTGCAAGCTCTGACACCAGGCCGCGCTCGGTGCGAGTGAGCGCTGCAACGACGACGGCGCCGATCCGGTCGGCTACCGGATCGCGAGTCAGCACGAGCACGGGTCGATCGCCGCCGGGTGTGGACGCAAACCACACCTCACCGCGCTGCATCGGCCCAATCCGACCAGTCGTCCGCCGGACCCCAATCGGCGATCAGGATCAACGACAGTTCATCGTCGGTGTGAGGCACCTGTGCCCACCGATCGGCATCGACCTCGGAAGCGAGGCGAACCAGGTGTCGGTGCAGCGCCTCTCGAAGCAACTCGGACTTGTCGACCCCGAGGCGGTCGGCCCAGCGTTGGGCATCTTCCGCCTCGCCGTCGTCCACTCGGAAGCTCAACATCGTCATACAACCATCATAGCTTGTATGACATTTCTCGGCAATCAACCGCCGGGTCGATCGCGACCCGAGAACTCAGACACTCGCGACATCGTCGATGGCGGCGCGCAGCCAGCGCTGAACGCAGAGCGGGCGGGGTCAAGCGAGGCATCCTGGAGGTCACCCGATCAGTTTCGCAGCCCGTCAGCCAGGTCGCTGCCCGTCATCCACGTCGGCGAGATGGTGGCGGAACATGATCGACAGGCGTGGTCCGGCTGCGTGGGCAACTTTCGGCACGCCGTGGTGCCAGTCGTGCTGGCAGGACCCGCCCATGACGAACAGATCGCCGTGGCCCAGCATCCACGACTGCGAGTGGCCACCGCCGCGAGGTCGCATCTGGAACGGTCGCGGCGCACCCACGCTGACAATTGCCACCACCGGATCTTCGTGCACGAAGCGCTCGCGGTCGGCGTGCCACGCAACCGAGTCGGACCCGTCGCGATACAGGTTGAAACCGATCGAGTCGAACGGGCGCTGGAACCGACTGGTCAGCGCCACGCGAGCATCGCGCAACACGGGCAACGGCTCGTCGAACCGCGACATCGTGCTCCACCACGAGGTCAAACGGGGTTCTGGCAGCAACCGGTCGTACATGACGACCTCGCGCTGGTTCCATTGCAACCGGGCCACCAGTTCGCCGAACACCAGGTCGGGGCCGCGCATCCAGCGCGGCATCAGTTCGATCCAGCTGGTCTGGTCCAGCCAGGTTCGGGTTGCACCCGCAAAGTCGGGGTCGCAGCTGGGATCGTCGAGCCCGAACAACGAAGCCTGATACGTGCCCGGTTGATAGGTGGCCGGCCCAGAGTTGGCTGGAGAGGTGGCGACGGTGGACATGTTCGTCAGCTTCGCGGATCGAACATCTGTTCGCAAGCCGCGGCAGGAGTCCTCGGGCCGAGTGCGCTGGCAGACTCGGGCGTGTGATCACGATTGCCGATGCCGACGATGCGCTGCTGGACGAGTTTCGCTCGTTGCGCGCTCGTGAAAGTCAGGACCTGTTGTGGGCCGAGGGCCCCACGGTGGTCCAGCGGCTGCTGTCGTCGGCGTTGACGGTCCGCTCGATCCTGCTGTCGCCCGCGGCTCATCGACGGCTCGGCGAGGTCGTCGTATCGGCATCAGCGCCGGTGTACGTGGCCGAGCAATCGGTGATCAACCAGGTCGTCGGTTTCGACCTGCATCGAGGAGCGATCGCGGTGGCCGAACGACCGGCGGCGACGCCGTTCCCGGACGTGATGCAGTCCCTGCCGGCGACCGCTCGGCTGCTGGTGCTGGAAGGCGTGAACGACGCCGAGAACCTGGGGGCGATCATCAGATCGGCCCGCGCCCTGGGCGCCGATGCAATCATCATCGATCCCACATGCGCCGACCCGTGGTATCGCCGGGTGGTGCGCGTGTCGATGGGTGAGGTGTTCCACATGCCCCTCGCCCGTGCCGACCTGGGCACGGTGTTCGATCGGATGGCCGCTGACCGGTTCGAGGTGTGGGCGTTGACGCCTCGTGCCGATGCCGACACCATCGGCTCGTTGACGTCACCTCGCCCGCCATCGCGATTGGCGTTGGTGTTGGGGGCCGAAGGCCCGGGCCTGTCGGACGCGGTACTCAGCCGTCACCGCAACGTGCGCATCCCCGTGCGAGCGGGCGTCGACTCGCTGAACGTCGGCCATGCAGTCGCGGCAGCGCTGGCCGTCGTGCAATCATCCACGGTATGAGCGACAACATGCAGCAGATCAGTCGAGTCGGGGTAGTCGGGTGCGGGCTGATGGGTTCGGGCATCGCCGAGGTCTGCAGCCGCGCCGGCCTGGACGTGATCGTGCGCGAGATCGATGCCACAGCGGCCGAGGCGGGCCAGAAGCGCCTGACCGGCTCGCTGGACCGCGGTGTGCGATCGGGGAAGTTGACCGAAGCCGAACGCGATGCCGCGCTGGCCCGCCTGACCTTCACCACCGATATCGGCGACCTGGCCGATCGGCAACTGGTGGTGGAAGCGGTGGTCGAGGATGAGGCATTGAAGACCGAGGTCTTCACGATGCTGGACAAGGTCGTCACCGACGAGACGGCCATCCTGGCCTCGAACACCAGCTCGATCCCCGTGATGAAGCTGGGCATCGCCACGCAGCGACCCGAGCAGGTAGTGGGCATCCACTTCTTCAACCCGGTGCCGGTGCTGAAGCTGGTGGATTTGGTCACCAGCCTGCTGACATCGCCCGAAACTGCCACTCGGTCGGAGGCGTTCGCCACCGAGGTCTTGGACAAGAAGGTCATTCGCAGCCAAGACCGAGCCGGGTTCATCGTCAACGCACTGCTGATCCCGTACATCCTGTCGTCGATCAGGATGATGGAATCGGGGTTCGCGACCGCGGTCGACATCGACACCGGCATGGTCGAGGGATGCAACCACCCCATGGGCCCGCTGCGCCTGGCCGACCTGATCGGTCTGGACACCACGCTGGCCGTTGCCGACAGCCTGTACACCGAGTTCAAGGAACCGCTGTACGCGCCACCGCCGTTGCTGTCACGCATGGTGGAAGCCGGCCTGCTGGGCCGCAAGGCCGGCCGCGGCTTCTACGACTACGCCCGCTGACCCGCCCCCGTGCGGGCTGTCGAGTAGCCCAACCCGGTGTGCGGTTCGCGCACAAATTTCTCGGGAAATCCTTTGTTTGTATGGGTTTCAG
>JANNFQ010000105.1:0-3935 GCA_031380045.1 Acidimicrobiaceae bacterium | reverse complement strand
CGTCGGTCAGTTCGCGGTACAGGCGAGAGAACGCTTCCGCCGACGAGGCCCATGAATAGTGTTCGCGCACGAATCTCGCTGCGCGACGCCCTCGGTCGCTCAGCATCTCGCAGTCGGATACGGCTTCGGCAAGAGCTGTGGCGGTTGCTGCCACGTCGTCGGGCGGCACCAACCAACCGGTCGGCAGGTCGGGATCGAGATTGATGAACGACAACGGACCACCTGTGTTGGTGGCGATGGGGGGCAGGCCGGCCGCCATCGCTTCCAGGTAGACCAGACCGAATGGTTCGTCGACCGACGGAGCGGCAAACACGTCGCTGCAATTCAAGATGTCGGCCAGCTCGTCGTGATCTCGCCAACCCGCCAGGAACACACCGTGTGCGCCCAGTCGTCGCACCGTGTCATAGGGATGCTCGCCTTCCCATTCGCCGGGGAACCCGCCAACGATCACCAACACCGATGGGTGCAGGCTGGTTGCGCGCATCGCATGATGAGCCTCGATCAGCAGCTGCAGTCGCTTGAACCGTAGGAAGCGTCCTGCGAACACGACCACCGGTACCGGCCGCCCGTCGCGGTCGGTGAACGCCGACAGGTCGTCGATGCTGTATCGGATGGAACCCACGCATCCGCCGGGCTTCCAGCCGCGTGGATCGTCGACCAGCCATCGGCGCCACAATGCCAGCCGTTCAGCAGGCTGCGGGGTGCGCGGCGAGAAGATGTCGGAGTCGACGCCATTGGCGATCGTGCTGATTCGCGAGTCGTCGATGGGCAGCAACTGCTGCGCCAGTCGATGATCCTGCGCCGACACGACGGCGATGCGGTCTGATCCACCCGCCCATCGGCGCATTCGATCGACCCACTGCGGAGTCCATGCCCCCGCACGACTGCAACGCGAATGCTCGGCGTCGTCCAACATCTTCAACTCGGTACCGTGCAAGTGGGTGACGATCGGAACCCCGGGCCACACGGCACGCACCGCTTCGTGCATCGGCGTCAGGTGGTGCAGGTGCACCACGTTCGGACGCTGCTTCACGGAGGTGGCGATGAACCTCTGCCAGCTGCAGACCTGCCGTTCAAATGCGTCGTCGTCGAGTTCGAAGAAGATGCGATCGGGGACGCCGACCTTGTCTTCGTAGGACGCGTGCATCGGCACCGCTCCGCCCATCGAATCCAGACCCGCAGCCCAATCGGCCTGTGCCGCCGAGTAGTCGAGCGACTCGCAGTGGATGCCGTTGAAGAAGTGTCCCGCGTTTGATACATCACGTTGTGGACCGATGGAGCCGGCCAACAGCGTCGGTGCCAACTGACGATCGGCCAGCGCTCGGCACAGCGAGCGGGCCACCTGAGCACTACCGCCGCGTGGGAAGAAGTAGAAACCCATCACGACGTTGAAGCTCACCGGTACTTCACGCGGTCACCTTCTGCTTTTGGCACGTCAAGGGTCTATCCGCTGAGGCGTCCGTTCCAAACATCCGGGTCGCTGTCGAGCACCGCGCACCATGTTGTTGTCCATGGCGAACGGGGTGGAGCAAGGGCATGTCGATTGAGGCACCGTGAAGGTGTGTTTCTCGACATGCCGCAGCTCCTAGCCCGACGATCTCAACTGGTGAGGTCGGGCCGACCGGGCCAACGTACCGACTGGAACACGTCCGCTCGGCGCAACCAATCTGCCACCGCGCCTGCCAGTGGCGCATCAAGTTCGGCGCGGTCGACCCGCACCCACGAGCTCACCACGGCCCGCACCACTTCGGGTGCGGCCTCTGCGTCGTACGTCGTGTCGGGGTTGATGTAGACGCAGCCGATCACGTCGTCGGTCGCCGGATCGACGACCGAGTAGGCGTATGCCTGGCCGGCCGCGAACTCGTCGGCGTGACGCTGCAGGTCATCCATGTTCTGGTCCAATGTCATCTCCATCGGCCACGAGTCGTCACCGAACTCGGCGCGAGAGAATCCGGGCGTGGCATGGATGTGTTCGATGCTGGTCATCCACGCCACATGGTCGCGCTTGTTGTGCTGTGGGCCGAGCGGCTCTAGCGCGAATCGTGGGTCCGTCGGTACAGGAGGGAACCTTTCGATCGGCGGCCACGCCATGGTCAGTTGGTCGCTCCCGAAAGCACCTCGTCGAACAGATCGAGCATCGCCCGGAACGATCGAGCATCGGTGGGGCCATGGTAGGCGATGCCCGGAAATCCCAGTTCGTCGGCGCGCTCGTTGGTGAAGCTGTGCACCGCCCGGCCGTACACGTTCACCCGCCAGTCGACGTCGCCTGCGCGCATCTCGTCTTCGAAGGCCTGGCGCTGCTCGGCCGGAATCATCGGGTCATCGGCGCCGATGCACACCAGCACAACGCCCTTGATGTTGCTCGCGTCCAGCGGTCGCACAGTGGACAAACCCGAGTGGAAGCCCACGACTGCCTTCAGGTCGGCTCCGTCGCGTGCCAACTCCAACGCCATCGTGCCGCCGAAGCAGTAGCCGATCGCCGCCACCCGGCTGTGGTCGGTGCGGCGATGAGCCAGCAGTACGTCCAAGCCGGCGCGGCCCAGCGAACGGGTGATCTCGGGCGACTGCATCATTGGCGTCAGGCGCGAGCGCACCTCGGACATGTCCAGTGGCTGACCGTCGCCGTGGTAGTCCAGCGCAAACGCCACGTAGCCCAACCCGGCCAGTCGTTCGGCGCGCTGCTTGGCGTGTTCGTCCAATCCCGGGCCCTCGTGGCACACCAGCACGGCGGCGCGGATGTCATCGCCGTCGGGCAATGCCAGGTGGCCGACGTAGCGGTGTCCGTCGTGGTGATACTCGACGCTTTCGGCGTGCATCTCGCTCCTCGTGTCGGGCCGAGCGCTCGCGTCGAGCGCCCCGCCGTGGCGGCCGCCACCATAGACCCGGCAAGATGGGGAGGTGACGTTGACCACACTGCTCCGCCGCTGGCTGCGGAGCGCCGCGAGCCGAGGGCGGCGATCTTGCCAGCGCAGGCTGACGGGCCTGGCGCGGCGGACCAATCCGCAACTGCGTCGGTGTCGAACTCCAGGCATGAACGATCGGTCAGATCTCTGCGCTGGTGCGAAATCAGCGCGCGTGATGTGGGCGCCGTGAGGCTGGGCCGCGAACGAGCCGCTGCCCGTCGAGCCCTCGACCACCAGGCGGACCCAACTGGCGATCCGCTTGCGTCGTTGCTGCGCAGCGCCGGGCGCGGCGACCAGGCCGCATTCGGCGAGATGTACGACGAACTGTCGCCACTGGTCTACGGCGTGGTCCTGAAGGTGGTCCGCGATCCCTCGCAGAGCGAGGAGGTCGCCCAGGAAGTCTTCATCGAGCTCTGGCGGTTGGCGGCTCGGTACGACCCCAGCCGCGGGTCGGTTCGTTCGTGGGCATCCACCGTCGCACATCGGCGGGCCATCGACCGCGTTCGGTCAGAACAGGCGGCACGCAACCGCGTCGAACGAGACGCCACCAACGTGACGCGAGAACATGACGAAGTCGTGGCTGCTGTCGAATCGAACCTCGATCAAGTCAGGGTCCGCCGAGCCCTGGGCGAGTTGTCACCGTTGCAACGCGAGGCCGTGGAACTCGCGTACTTCGCCGGGCACACCTACCGCGAGGTGGCGGTGCTGCTGGACGTGGCTGAGGGAACCGTGAAGACCCGAATACGCGACGGGATGATCAGATTGCGTGACGAACTCGGAGGCGCGGCGTGAGCGACATCGATATCCACCACTTGAGCGCTGCATACGCGCTCGACGCGCTCGACGACCGTGAACGGATGGTCTTCGAAGCGCACTATCCGTCCTGCGAGGTGTGCCGTACCGATGTCATCGACTTCCGCGCCACCATCACCCACCTGGCCCATGCGTCATCGACGTCACCGCCGGCCGGGTTGAAGGCCAACGTCATGGCCGAGATCGCGCAGACCCGGCAGCTTTCACCCCTGCTGCCCG
>JANNFQ010000058.1:0-13284 GCA_031380045.1 Acidimicrobiaceae bacterium | reverse complement strand
TCTCGGGGAACTATGCGCCGGTCAGCGACGAGCGTACATCGTTCGATCTCCCCGTCATCGGGCAGCTGCCCGCCGAGCTGAACGGTCGCTACCTGCGCAATGGTCCGAACCCGTTCGAACAGGTCGATGCGGCGACGCATCATTGGTTCGTCGGCGCCGGCATGGTGCATGGCGTACGGTTGAACGAGGGTCGCGCCGACTGGTATCGAAACCGCTACGTCGGGTCGTCGGAGCTCAGCCAACACCGTGGCCAACCCGACATTGCCGGCCGCAACTGGAACGATTCCACGGGTGGTCCGAACACGAACGTCGGCGGTTTCGCCGGCACCACGTGGGCGATGGTCGAGGCGGGCGGCTGTCCGGTTGAACTGACCTACGAACTCGAGACCGTGGGCCGCAACGACTTCTTCGGCACGCTGCCGGGTGCCTTCACGGCCCATCCCAAGGTGGACCCCGTCACGGGTGAGATGCACGCCATCGTCTATGCATGGCAGCAGTGGATGAACCATGTGCAGTACGTCGTGGTTGCCGCCGATGGCAAGGTGCGGCGCACGGTCGACATCCCCTTGCCCGGCATGGCCATGGTGCACGACATGTCGCTGACCCAGCGGTTCGCTGTCGTCTACGACATGCCAGTCACCGTCGACTTCGATCTTGCCTTCGCCGGCCGCTTCCCGTTCCGTTGGAATCCCGACTACGGCAGCCGGCTGGGCTTTCTGCCGCGAGAGGGCGAGGCGACCGACATCATCTGGGTCGACGCACCCATCTGCTACTCGTTCCATCCGATGAACGCGTACGACGCACCCGACGGATCGGCCGTCATCGACCTGTGCGTCTACGACCGCATGTTCGACGGCGACATCCTGGGCCCGTTCGGCGACAACTTCGCGCGCCTCGAGCGCTGGGTTGTCAACCCGCAGACGCGGACCATCAGCACCACCGTCATCGACGAGTCACGCGTCGAGTTCCCGCGCCACCGCGGATCGTTGACGGCCAACGAGTATCGCTTCGGGTATTGCGCCAGTCCGGGGCTGGACCATGCCAGCTGGCCGACGTTCAAGTACGACCTGACCACCGGCCAGAAATGGATCTTCGATCACGGCGCCGGTCGCAACGGCGGCGAGCCGGTGTTCGTGTCGCGACCCGATTCATCAGCCGAGGATGACGGCTGGTTGGTCACCTTGGTGCACGACACGACCGACGACAGCGCCGAGCTGGTGGTCATCGACGCACAGGACTTCGATCGCGGCTACGTCGCCCAGGTGCTGCTGCCGCAACGTGTGCCGTACGGCTTTCACGGCAACTGGGTCAGCGACCGTAGTGTGCCCCCGCCCGCTGCCTGACCGTCTCGAGATCGACTGACCTACAGCGACGCCGCCCACACCAGTGCCCGCGCCGAGTGCAGCAGTTCGGTACGCAGATCGGTACGGCGTCCCGGAAACAACGGGTCGGCCATCACCTGCAGGATGATCGGCGCCGGGTTGGCCGCGTGATGCAGCCCTGTGGCGGCGGCCTGCAGATGGATCAGCAGCTGTGTCGCCCGGTGTTCGCTGACGCCCAGTCGCTGGGCCAGCAGAGCTGCGGTCTGGCGACCGCGCTGGACCACGTTGCACTTGTACTCCCGTGCCGTTTCGTAGGGAACGTTGCGCTCGAGCACCGATGGCACAAGGGCGGCCAGCCGCAGGAAGCGCGGCTGCGACAGCGTCTGGTCCACCAGGAGCTGTGCGAACGCGCCGACGTGTGAGGCGTTCAGGTCGCTGGCAATCAGCGCTTCGTCGACCCGCGCGAACCATTGCTGATATTCGTCGTCGGCCAGCGCCAGCAGCAGGCTTTCGCGGGTGGGGAAGTAGCGGTAGAGGGTGCCCTTGGCCAGCTCGAGCGCGGCGGCAACGTCGTCCATGGTGAACGCGTCGATCTCGCCGCCATCGAACACCTGCCGTGCCGCGTCGAGGATTTCGGCCCGGCGAGCCAGCTTGTCCTCGTCGGATCGCGCTCGCCTGGTGGCCATCGATGCAGCCTACTGATGGCTCTGCCGCTCGCCGGGGGCGGCCCCGCCGACGATCTGCGAAGATCGGTCCATGGGGATCGATCCACTCGCCGTGCTTGCTGCGCTCACGTTGGAACAGAAGGTCAGTCTGCTGGCCGGCGCCGACGCCTGGCACACCGTCGAACTACCGGACGTTCCGCCGTTGCGGTGCAGTGACGGGCCCGCCGGCGTGCGCGGCACGTCGTGGAACGGGCCGCCGTCGTCGTCGTTCCCGTGTGGCACCGCGTTGGGCGCCACGTTCGATCCCGATCTGATCGAAGAGATCGGCCGGGCACTGGGTCGCGAGGCCCGGTCGAAGGGCGCCCACGTCCTACTGGCGCCCACCGTCAACCTGCATCGCACGCCGATCGGCGGTCGCAACTTCGAGTGCATGAGCGAGGACCCAAACCTGACGGCGCGCATCGCGGTGGCATATGTCAAGGGCGTGCAGAGCGAACGCGTCGCCGCATGCATCAAGCACTTCGTGGCCAACGACACCGAGTTCGAGCGAATGACGATCTCCAGCCAGGTCGACGAGCGCACGCTGCGCGAGTTGTACCTGTTGCCGTTCGAGGCTGCCGTGCGCCCGATCGATCAGGGCGGTGCCGATGTGCGCTCGGTGATGAGCAGCTACAACAAGGTCAACGGGACCTACGCCAGCGAGAACGTTCCGCTGCTGCGCGGTGTGCTGCGCGACGACTGGGGCTTCGACGGCGTGGTCTTCAGCGATTGGTACGGGACGCACAGCGCGGCCGAGTCGCTGGAAGCCTCATTGGATCTGGAGATGCCAGGCCCTGCTCGTCTGCGCGGTGACCGGCTGGTGAACGCAGTGCGCCACGGCGAGGTCAGCGAAGCGTGTGTCGACCAGTCGGTGCTGCGCATGCTGCAGTTGTTCCAATGGTGTGGCATCGGCGACCCCGATGCCGGATGGGTGACGGACGAAACGACCGACGACTCGGCGGCCACCCGAGACGTCATTCGCCGCACAGCGATCGCCGCCACGGTGCTGCTGAAGAACGAATCTTCGGCGTTGCCGCTGGCGGCGCCGCGACGAGTTGCGCTCATCGGCCCCAACGCCGAGCGCGGCCAGATCCAGGGTGGGGGCAGCGCGCGGGTTCGAGCCAATCGCCCGGCGGCCTTGCTGAACACCTTGCGCGCCCGCGGTCTGGACGTGACGTTCCAGCAGGGTTGCTCGATCGCCAAGCGCCTTCCTCCAGTGAGGGGCTCGTTCGTTGCCACGTACACAGACGGCGACGGCAACTCGGCCACGATCGACAGCGATCGGCTGCAGTTCATGTGGATGGAGGCTCCGGCGCCGGGCATCGACAAGAACGCCTTCGGTGTCCATGTCACTGGCAGCTTCGTGCCCGATGTGACCGGTGATTGGCAGTTCGGTCTGACTGCGGTCGGGGCGGCGGTGGTTCGAGTGAACGGCGAAGTGGTGTGCGACCTGTCGACACCGCAGACCGGCGGTGCGTTCTTCGGCCAGGGCAGTCCCGAGATCCGCGGCTCAGCCGCGCTCGAAGCCGGTGTTCCCTGTGACATCGAGCTGACGTATCCCTTCCTCCGCTACGACATGTTGCGCGGGATGATGGTGGGTGCGATGCCGCCTGCGACCGGCGACTCGATCGCACTGGCGGCCGAGGCCGCTGCGGCCGCCGACGTGGCGATCGTGGTGGTCGGCACCAACGACGATTGGGAGACCGAGGGCGAGGATCGCATCGACATGGATCTGCCCGGCCGACAGGACGAACTGATCGACAGAGTTGTCGCGGCCAACCCGAACACGATCGTGGTGATCAACGCCGGATCGCCGGTGACCATGCCGTGGCTCGATTCGGTGCCGGCTGTCATGCAGGTGTGGTTCCCCGGAGAAGAGTTCGGCAACTCGGTGGCCGATGTGCTGCTGGGCGATGCCGAGCCCGGCGGTCGCCTGCCGATGACCATCCCCAAGCAACTCAGCGATACCCCGGCCTACCTGACCCATCCTGGCCGCAACGGCGTCGCCGGCTACGACGAGGGCTTGTTCATCGGGTACCGCTGGTACGACTCGCGCAGCATCGAACCGCAATTCCCATTCGGCCATGGGTTGGGGTACACCAGCTGGCACCTGGGTTCGGCGTCTGTCAGTGGCACCATCGACGGCAGCGTCACCGTGACGGTGCCACTGACCAACACCGGTGCGCGCAGCGGATCCACGGTGGTGCAGTGCTACGTGGAACCGCCGGCCGCGGGCCCCAGCCGACCCGCGCGCGAGTTGCGCGGCTTCTCCAAGGTCACCCTGCCTGCTGGTGAGAGCGGTGTGGCGACAGTGGCCCTGACGAAGCGTGACTTCAGCATCTGGGACACCGACGCCCACGACTGGACTGTGCCCGCTGGCGAGTACCGCATCGTCGTCGGTCTGTCGTCACGCGAACTGGATCACGCCGGAACCGTCACTGCCGACTGACCGGGAGCCGGGTCCCGGATACCGACTGGAGCAGCGGCGCGTGAGGAACGCACCGTGGCGGTGGCCAAGTCGACATGCCCTCGCTCCCGGGCCACATCAGGGCCGACTCACTGCGGCCACCCGCTGCACTCGCGAGCCCGGATCAGCGGGTGACGATGAATTCGACGATGTGACCGTCGGGGTCTTGCACCCAGCACTGGCCGCGCTGCTCGCCGGCTTCGAGCACGTCCAGCCCCGCGTCGCGAAGCAGCGCCACGGTGGACTGGTAGTCGGCGACCACGAATGCGACGTGCGGCGCAGCGGGGTTGATGCTGTTCGGACGGGCACCCACATCGCCGCGACGTTCGTCGAACACGATCAGGTGGACCTGCGTATCGCCAACACCCAGCCACGCGCCTTCGACGCCCATCTCGGGACGAGGGATCTTCTGGAGCCCAAGGATGCCCGACCAGAACGCCAATGACCGGTCCAGGTTGGCGACAGACAGCGATGTGTGATGGGTCGCGAGCAGCAGGGTCACGTCGCCCATCTTGTCATGCAGTCGGTTGTGCCGACGATCGACGCCGGCCGTGGCGCCCGACTTCGCTGGAGGTCTGGCGCTCGCCGGCCCGTGCCGCCAGCACTTGGTTCAGGTCGGCGCCGACGAGTGCAATCGTCGCGTGCAGCGACAGCCAGGTCAGCACGCCGATGACCGACGCAAACGTGCCATAGACCGGCGACGCATTGGCGATGGCTCGTGTCACGATGGTTGTGCCCAATAGCTGCAATGTCGCGAACAGCGCGCCGCCACCGATCGCACCGGGCCTCACGTGTCGCCACGAGTCGGTCACACTGCACAACCATCGGTAGGTCAGCCCCAGCACGATGGTGTTCACGGCAACCGCCGCCACGACCAGGGCGAGCCGGCCCAACAAGGCGACATCCAGAACGCCGACCAGACTGGTGATGAACGCCGTCACCACCTGAGCACCACCGATCACGACGATGCCTCCGATGGCGCGAACGCGTGTGTGCACGAAGCTGGACCGTCGATTCAACGGGATCTCGTGGATGTCGTCCAACGCGGCTTGCACCGAGACGAAGGCCTTCATGCCGGCCCACAGTGCGGCCAGCAGCCCGACGATCAGCACGACCGTGCTGCCGCGCAGGCTGGCCGGATCTTCTGCGATCTGGGCACCGACGAAGGGCAGGTTGCCGAGCGCTGAGTCGATGATGTCGTTGCGCAGATCTGGGCGATTCTGCAATACGAATCCCAGGATCGTTGTCAGCACGACCATCAACGGAAACACCGAGAGAAATCCGAAGTGTGCGATGAGCGCAGCGTTGCGACCGGTGCGATGTCGTTGGAACCCTTCCAGGACGCGCAGCACCAGATCGACGATCGACCGACGCTGTCGCAGCGCCAACGTGCGACCGCGCCGTGTCCAAGGAGGACCAGGGTCGGGACGCCGCTCCATCGCCGCACCCTACGGCGTCGAGCCCGTCGGTCCGGCAATCATGTACACGCTGAAACTGGTCGCGGTCACCACCGTGCGGCCAAGGGGGATGGTGGGTCAACACATCCTGGCGAGAAGCCACCGGCGTACCCCAGCCCCGCAGACTGATCAGTCGTCGAGCCGCCAGTCAACCGCCGGCAGACCGGCCTGGACGAGCGCATCGTTGGTGCGGCTGAACGGTCGGCTGCCGAAGAAGCCGTTGTGCGCACTGAGCGGCGACGGATGCGCCGACTCGATGACGACGTGCTGCGCGTTGGTGATCAACGCCTTCTTCTTGCGCGCCGGCGCACCCCACAACACGAACACGACGCGTTGTGGCTTGCTGTCGATGACGCGCAGCACCTCATCAGTGAAGATCTCCCAACCCTTGCCGTGGTGTGACCCCGCCGCGCCCGACCGAACGGTCAGACATGTGTTCAGCAGCAGCACCCCCTGGCGCGCCCACGATTCGAGGTTGCCGTGTTGCGGAGGCTCGAGACCGAGGTCGGATCGCAACTCGGTGAAGATGTTCACCAGTGATGGCGGCGCCTTGACCCCCCGCTTGACCGAGAAGCACAACCCGTGCGCCTGGCCCGGCCCGTGATACGGATCTTGCCCAAGGATGACCACCCGAGTGTCTGTGTACGACGTCAGGTGCAGTGCGTTGAACACCTGATCGGCGGGCGGAAACACCGCGGCGCGCTGGCGCTCGTGAGCCACGAACTGCTGCAGCTCGTTCCAATAGGGCTTGGCGAACTCGTCGCGCAACAACGGGTTCCAATCAGTGATGGCCACGGACACATTGTGCCCGTGGCCATCAGCTGCTGCGAATGGTGATCAGCCCGGGACTGTGGTGGGTGCCTCGCCGGCGACCGTCGTGCTGGTCGGGTCATCGTCGTCGGCCCCGTGATCCTCAGCGGCGTCATCGCCACCGCCACGGCCAGAGTGATCGCCGTCGTCGTTGGCGTCGTCATCGTCGTGGGCGTTGCCCGAACCCGAGTTGTCTTCGTCGGCGTCGTGGGCGTTGCCGGGACCCGAGTTGTCTTCGTCGGCATCCTCGGCATCCTCGCCGTCGTCATCGTCGAGGGTCGAACCGGTTGCGTCGCTGTCGACGGACGTCGATGTGTCGTCATCCAGCGTCGAGCCGGTTTCGTCGTCGTCGGCCGATGAGGTGGTCGAGTCGTCGAGCGACGAGGTCGTCGAATCGTCGAGCGACGAGGTGGTCGAGTCGAGAAGCGATGAGGTCGTGGAATCGTCGAGCGATGACGAGGTCGACGCAGCTTCGATGGAGACCACCGAACTGATGCTGGAGTCGGTGCTGGTCGTCCCCGAATCTTCGATCTCGACCCTGGTGGGCCGAGATGGGCCGTCGTTGCTGGCGACGGCAATGCCGGTGATGCCAACGATGCACAGACCTGAAACGGCTGAGATGGTCAGCATGCGGCGACGAGTGGGAGTGGCCATTGAAGTGCCTCCTGGCAGATCGGTGAGCGTGCAGATGACACGCTGCCGAGGTCTGCAGGGTTTGGCTGACGACGACTGCCGGTGTGGAAGTCGTCAACATCGCCACGCTGAGTCGGCCCGAAACATCGTCGGCCGACCGCCGCAATGGTCGCAGTGGTCAGTCGCCGGCGACTTCGCTGGACGTCGTCGATCCGGAACCCTTGCCAGAGTTCGAATCCTCTTCGGAACGGCCCGAGGAGGGCTCTTCCTCGACCTGGCCATTGATGTGCCCATCGCGAATCTCGACGGTGATCTTCGATCGATGACCGGCGGACTCGAAGCGCACTTCCAACTCGGTGCCCGAACCGTTCTGCTCGTGCAGCGTGAAGCCGGGTGCCGGCGTGGGGGCGCCGACCAGCGAGAGCTGTCCGCCGCTGAGCCGTACGGTGATGGAGCCGCCGATGCTCGAGAACGGCCGTGTCTCGTCGATGCCAGGCGCATTGGTCGCGGCGGGTGGCGCCGCCGTGATCGGTCCGGCCGTGTTGTTGGTGGGAGCTGGCTGTGCCGAGGGTGCGGTTGTGCCTGTGCCACCCGGCGATCCACCCGAGGAGGATCCACCGGAAGACGATGGAGCGGTGGGTGTTGCGGTGCCCGGCGTCGAAGTGGCAGTGGTATCGACCGTGGACGGCACCGAGGTGGTGTCGTCGACCCCAGTGGAACTGGTGGTGCGACCGGACTGAGTGGAGTCATCGACCGAAGTGGTCGGTTCGGTGGCGACGGTCGACGTGATCTGATCGCTGTTGTCGGGCGCCGAGCTGGAATCGGCGGTGCTGATGAGATGGTTCTTGGTGCCGTCGTTGCCCACAGCGGCAACCACACCGAACGACACCAACAGCAGCGCCGCTGTGCCCGACACAGCAGCCAGCCGGCGCCGACGGGCGCGCACGACGCGGCGGTGAACAGATTGTTGTGCGACCGCAAGGTCGGGGTCGGCGCCGGTGCCTGCGCGCAGCCTGCGACCAAGGTCAGGATCCTCGAACTCGCTCATGACGTGTGCCCGCTCATGATGTGTGCCCTTCGTGTCGGCCGCGCAGTCGATTGCGGCCCTGGTGGAGATGAAACTTGACGGCGCCCTCGCTGAGCTCGAGCGCATCGGCGATCTCGGCGATCGAGAGTTCGTCGATGTAGAACAGCGCAACGCACAACCGTTGCTGGCGCGGCAGCGTGGCCAGCATGGCCATGGTGTCGTCACCATTGACCGAGCCATCGCCAGCTGACTGCGCCGTGGGGTCGGGGTGGGGCGATGGGGTGGCACTGGCAAGACGCTCGATGGCGCGGTTCTTGCGAGTGCTGCGGCGATGGCCGTCGCGCAGCCGGTTGATGGCAACACGGCGGATCCAGCCGACCGGATCGTCGTAGCGCTGCACCCTGCGCCAGCGCAGATGCGCGGCCACGAACGCTTCTTGCACTGCATCGGCAGCCAGCTCGCGATCACCCGACACGGCGGTCAGTGCGCGAACCAGGCGCGAATAGTGAACGCGAAAGAGCGTGTCGAGGTCATCGACAACGGTGATTTCGAAGGGTTCGTTCATGGTCAGGGCGATATGCACCACTGGAACACACGACGCAGAGCAGTCCGAGGTTTGGAGGATCTGTACCGAGAGTGGGCGTTCCGCGGCCACCAGCCTGTCACGCGACTCGAGCTGGTCGAGCCGAATCGTTACATATTGATGACAATTTGAGAGTCCCATGCCAAACCTACGACGGTCTTAGGACGTGTCCCCCCACACATCGACACAGCCCCACACATCGACACAGGAGGATCCGTACATGGACCGACGTCAAGCGCTGGCAACAGGAATCGCCATAGCGATCACCGGTGGCGCCGCAACAGCAGCGGGCGCGGCCGCAGGCGGCATACCCATCCTGGGAATCGGTGATCGACCATCGACCGACGTTGCTGTTGCTCCCTCCACCGTGGGGCCACCCACCGAGGTGCCCACATCTGTGGTCTACCTCGACGACATCGTCGTGGTACCCGCCCCCGAACCCGTCGTCGCAACCACCGCCCTCGGTCTCGAACCCGTCAGCACCAGTGCCAGCCGCAGCACCACCGGGGCCACTGAACCCGCCACCAGCGCGCCCCGCCAGCCGGCGCTGCCACCCACGTCGAACACGCTGCCACCCGTGGTCACCGCGGCCCCAGCGCCATCGACGTCACCTGTGCCGTCATCCACCGCAACGGCCGGCCCCCAGGCTGCACCAAAGGCAGCAGCGACACCCACCGCAGCGGCACCGGCGGCGCCGGCACCGTCTGCGCCCGCCACTGCCGGCAGCCAGGGTGCTCCAGTCGACGATCAGGTCGAGGATCGAGAAGTCGAGCCACTTGAGGTCGAAGCGCCCGAGGTCGAGGCGCCCGAGGTCGAGGACCACGGATGACCGCCACGACCGCACCCGTGCGGCGACCCAAGCGACGAAAGCCGGCAGCGGCGTCGCGCATCCTGGCCTCAGGTCTCAGCACGACCGCTTTCTTCGGCATCGTCGCGTCCATCGCGCATCAGCAGGCGTCTGCCGATGCAGCGAAGGCGTCGTCGGCGCAGCCCTCCGCGCCCACGACCGCCGCCGGTCCGGTAGGCGACGCTTCGGCTGCACCCACCACGACCGTGCTGGTCCAGGAAGTGCACCGGACGGTGTACGTCGATCAGTTCGGGAATCCAGTACCCGATCCGACGTTGACCACCGCCGCCACCACCACCACCACCACCGTTGCGCCCATCGATGTGGGCGCCGTGCCCCCCACGCCGGCGCCCGATGGCTCGGCAGTGCAGGTCACGGCGGCACCGGCGACGGCCGGCAGTACACCCGTTGCTGCGGCACCGAAGGCCGGCAGCGCACCCAAGGCCGGGGCGACACCGGCGCCCGCGCCGACGGCGGCCCCGGCAGCGGCCCCGGCACCCGCACCGGCGAGCGCTCCGGCAGCGCCTACCCCTGCGCCTGCGGTGACGGCGGCTCCTGCTCCACCACCCGCGCCCGCTCCGGCTCCGCCGCCGACAACTCCGCCGCCGCCACCCACCACCGCTGCGCCGGCTCCACCTCCCACTGCCGCGCCACCGCCTCCGGCGTGCACGGGGTCGACGTGCGGCTGACCGGCACCGTCGAGTGTTCGTCGTGGGTCGAGCGGCGCGTGCTGGCCATGGGCTCTCCGGCGGTCATCATCGCCGGCGACGTGGAAGGTGCCGCGATCGATTGGGCCTTGGACGAACTCGTGCGCCTGGAGCAGTGCTGGAGCCGGTTTCGTGGCGACAGCCAGCTCTCTCGCCTGAATCGTTCGGCAGGCACCTGGTTCCAGCTCGGCGACACCCTGGCCGCCGCGGTGGATCGAGCGATGCAACTGCATCAGCTGACCGGCGGCATCTTCGACCCCACCATCCATCAGCAACTCATCGACGCCGGCTACGACCGACCGTTCCGGCAACTCGACCACGATCAACCCGGTCCTCCGCCGATCGGCAGACCATCGCCCGGCGTCTCGTCCATCGAGCGTGTCGACGACATGATCCGCCTGCCGCCGGGCATCTCGATCGACCTGGGCGGCGTGGGCAAGGGTCTGGCCGCCGACATGGTGGCGGTCGGTCTGATGGCACGCGGTGCCAAGTCGGTGTGCATCTCGCTGGGCGGTGACATTCGTGTTGCCGGTGGCGTGCCGACGCAAGGTGGCTGGAACATACCGGTCGCCGATCCCGGCGAAGCCGACCGTGTGCTCGGTCATGTGCACGTGTCGAACGCGGCGATCGTCACCAGCACCACGGCGTTTCGTCGTTGGACCAAGGGCGGACGGCAGGTGCACCATCTGATCGATCCGCGCACCGGATTGTCGGCCGACCGCAAGGTGATGGCGGTGGTCGCGATCGCACCCGAGGCGTGGTTCGCCGAAGGACATGCCAAGGCCGCACTGATCGAAGGCCCGGTGGCCGGCCGCCGGTTGTTGGATGCCGCCGGCATCGGCGGATGGGTCATCACCGACGATGGCGTCGTGCAGGCCAGCGAGTGGGCGCCGCCGATGGTGGTTCCTGCAGTTTCGGCGGGCACCGATCTGTGGAGGTCGTGATGGTGGCTGTCGATAGCCGAGTGTGGTGGTACGCCTCGCGCGCCAGTGGCATCGTCCTGTGGTTGCTGGTCGCGTTCGCTGTGCTGTGGGGGTTCGCCGTCTCGTCCCGATTGGTCCGCAAGCGCGGCATCCCGGCGTGGATGCTCGATCTGCACAAGCACCTCGGCACGCTGACGGTCGTGTTCACGGCCATGCACCTGCTGGCGCTATGGGGCGACTCGTTCGTCCAGTTCGGCTGGCGCGAACTGCTCATCCCGATGGCTTCGGGCTGGAAGCCCGGTGCCGTTGCGTGGGGTGTCATCGCTCTGTACCTGCTGGCTGCGGTGCAGCTGACGTCGTGGTGCAAGCGATGGTTACCTCGCAAGCTGTGGCACACCGTGCACATGCTCAGCGTGCCGCTGTTCGTGACCGGCTCGGTGCACGGCATCTTGGCCGGGGCCGACTGGCCCAATCGGTTGGTGCAGTGGGGGTTCGTGCTGGTGTCTCTGAACGTCGTCTGGTTGGCCACGTTCCGTGTGCTCGTCCCCACCAAAGATCCGGCGACCACCGATCGTCTGGCAGCTGCGCGGGCTGCATCGGCAGCAGCGAAGGCCAAGGCGGCGACCACGCGCAGCGACTCGGTGGCCAGCTGATCTCGAGCAACTGCCACTGGTCTCGCACCGCTACGGTGGATGGGCATGCATCCGGACCGCGATCTCGTCCTCGCGATCGACATCGGCGGGACGAAGATGGCGGCCGGGCTGATGACCCTGCGCGGCGACCTGATCGACCGCACGCAAACCGCCGTCGATCATTCGCTGAACGAGGCCGAGCTGTTCCAGTCGTTGCTCGGCATCGTCGATGACATGGTCGTCCGAGCAGCAGAGCATCACGCGATGACGCCGATCGGCATCGGTGTGGGCTGTGCCGGCCCGGTCGATCTGAACGTCGAAGGCGTGTCACCCGTGAACATCGCCGCGTGGCGTGGCTTTCCGCTGCGGACTCGGTTGGCCGAGGCCACAGGTCTGCCGGTGTTCGGCGATCTGGACGCGAAGTCACTGGCGATGGCCGAAGGTTGGTTGGGGGCAGCACAAGGTCGATCGAACTTCCTGGCCATGGTCGTCAGCACGGGTGTCGGTGGCGGTGTGGTGCTGAACGGTCAACTGTTGGACGGCGCCACCGGCAATGCCGGTCACATCGGCCACATGGTGGTCGAGCCGAACGGTCGGCGCTGCCCGTGCGGGTCGCGAGGTTGTCTCGAGGCAGAGGCATCGGGTCGTGCGATCGAGGCGATCACCGGTCGTTCGCCCACCGAGCCCACCTACGACATCATGCAACGAACCGGCGAACTGGTGGGTCGGGCCGTTGCGTCGGTGTGCAATCTGCTCGACCTCGATCTGGCTGTTGTGGGTGGGTCGGTCGCTCTGGGTTTCGGCGCAACGTTCTTCAACTCGGCGCAGGCAGCGCTGGACCGACACTCCCGACTCGAGTTCAGCCGCGGGGCGCGCATCACCCCGGCCCGGCTGGGCGACCGAGGTCCGCTGATCGGCGCAGGTGCGGTCGGCGTGCGTGGCCTGCGCCGGGCTGCCCGTCCCGACGCGCAGTGAGCCATTCGTCTGGCGCCAGAAGCGCGGTTGATCACCGTTCGTTCGGGGAACTGATCGTCAAGGCGTTGCGGTCGTCATGCGGCCTTGGCGTCTACTCTGCAGCCTTGGAGGGTGTTGGATGACGAAGATTCGTTCCCGTGATGCGTCCATGATCGACGACCGGCGCGGTCGGTCGTCCGGCGGCGGTGGTGGTCTGG